>SXVE01000175.1 GCA_005790265.1 Acidobacteriota bacterium
GGTCGAAGAATCGGACGAAGCGGAAGTTCGCAAAATGTTTGAAGCGAATTTCTGGGGACTTTCGGCGATGACGCGCGAAGTTTTGCCGAAAATGCGCGAACGAAAAAGCGGATTTGTCGTCAACGTGTCGTCAATCGGCGGCTCGGTCGCGTTACCGGCGCTGGCGTATTATCATGCGACGAAATATGCCGTCAACGGTTTTTCCGAATCGCTGGCGAAAGAAGTTAAACCGCTCGGAATAAAAGTGATAATCGTGCAGCCGTCGGGTTTCAGAACGGATTGGGCGGGACGCTCGGCGAACGACGCGCCGAACACGATTGCCGATTATGCGGAAACGGCGGGCGCGAATAAAGACAGCATTCGCGGTTACAGCGGCAAACAGCCGGGCGATCCGGTGCGCGCCGCCAAAGCGATTATCGCCGCTGTCGAATCGGAAAATCCGCCGCTGCGTTTATTGTTGGGCAAAGCTGCTTTGAAAAACGCGCGTTTGAAACTCGACGAATTAAAAGTTGATTACGACGCGTGGGCGGAAACAAGCGAAGGCGCGGATTTTCCCGAAGAAGAATTGGCGCAGGGAAAATAATTTTGCTTTGTTTGCGATAAAGAGAAGATTATTAACCGCAGATAAACGCAGATTTAAGAAAGATAAATTAAATGATTTTTTTGAAATTGTCGTTTTTTAATTTTATCTGCGTTTATCCGCGAATATCTGCGGTTAATTTCCTGTTTTATTTGCGTAAACATTTGCGGCAAAAATAAAGGGAGCAAGCAATGAAAAAACGAACATTGGGCAGTGAATTGGAAGTTTCAGCCGTCGGACTCGGCTGTATGGGAATGTCGGAATTTTACGGCGCGGCGAGCGAGCGCGACGATGCTGAATCAATCAAAACGATTCACCGCGCGCTCGAAATCGGCGTTGATTTTCTCGATACGGCGGATATGTATGGTCCGTATATCAACGAAGAATTGGTCGGCAAAGCGATTAAAGATCGGCGCGATCAGGTGATTATCGCGACGAAATTCGGCATCTGGCGCGACCCGAACGACACGAGTAATCGTTCGATCAAGGGCAAACCGGAATACGTTAAAACGGCGGTCGAAGGCAGTTTGAAACGTTTGGGAATCGAGACGATTGACCTTTATTATCAGCACCGCGTTGATCCGGAAACGCCGATTGAGGAAACGGTCGGCGCGATGGCGGAACTCGTCAAAGAAGGCAAAGTGAAATATTTGGGCTTGTCGGAAGCGTCAGCCGAAACGCTGCGCCGCGCGTCGAAAGTGCATCCGATTGCGGCGTTGCAGTCGGAATATTCGCTCTGGTCGCGCGACATCGAAGACGAAATTTTGGCAACGTGCCGCGAATTAAATATCGGTTTGGTCGCGTATTCGCCGCTCGGTCGCGGAATGCTTTCGGGCGAAATCAAGCGGTTTGAAGATTTAGCACCCGACGATTATCGCCGCCATAATCCGCGATATATGGGTGAAAATTTCGATAAAAATTTAGCTTTAATCGAAAAAGTTGAAGAAATCGCCCAAGAAAAAGGCGTGACGACTTCGCAGCTCGCGCTCGCGTGGGTAATGGCGCAAGGTCAGGACATCGTGCCGATTCCGGGAACGAAACGCGTTAAATATCTCGAACAAAACGCTGCCGCCGCCGAAATTATTTTATCGCAGGAAGAACTCGCGGCAATCGAAGATGTTTTCCCAAAAAACGCGGCGGCGGGTTTGCGTTATCCTGAAGCGATGATGAAAACTGTCAACGGCTAGATAATTTTCAATGAGGAAAATAAAATGAACGATGAAAAAATAGTTTTAGTGGCGCGGTTGAAAGTCAGAGAAGACGGAATTGAAGAAGCCAAACAGGCGGCGCTCGAAATCGTCGAAGGTTCTCGCGCAGAATCCGGATGCGAGAATTACGACGTGCATCAGGCGATTGATGATCCGACGGTGTTCATCTGGCACGAGACGTGGAAAAGTAAAAGCGCGTTAGACGAACATTTTGAGACGGATTTTTTCAAAAGTTTTTTTGCCAAAGTCGAAAAGCTGGCAGCCGAAGCGCCGCAAATTACTTTGACAAAAATGATTACCGAAAAAGCTTAAAAATTAATAACAAAGGAGAATAAAAATTATGCATTTTACAAGAAAAGCGGAAGCCGATTGGGACGGCGGAATTATGGACGGCAAGGGCAAAGTGAAACTCGGAAGCGGCGCGTTTGAAGGCGCGTATTCGTTTAAGTCGCGTTTTTCGGAAGAGGAAGAAACGGCGACGAACCCCGAAGAATTGATCGCGGCGGCGCACGCCGGCTGTTACACGATGGCGCTGTCGGGCAATCTCGGTCGAGCCGGATATTCGCCGACGCACATTCACACGACGGCGAACGTCAAAATCGAAAAACAGGGCGACGGTTTTGTGATTCCGAATATTGATCTGGTCACGGAAGCCGAAGTTGAAGGACTTGAAGACGAAGAATTTCAAAAAATCGCCGAGGAAACAAAGAAAACCTGTCCGGTTTCGCAGGTTTTAAGCGGCGCTGAAATCAGTTTGAAAGCGACTTTGAAAAATGATTCAGCGGCTTGAAAATAGTAAATCTTAAAAAATTGTAATAAAAAAGGACGGTTTCAATGCCGTCCTTTTTTATTATTTTAGTGATTAATATTTTCAATCAATTGATACTAAGCGGCTTTTCCGCGTCCGGTTTTTTCCTGAAGTTCTTCGATGCGTTTTGAGGCTTCGGCTTTCGTGAGATTTTCGTCAAATTCTTCCTTAGCTTCTTCGCTGAGCGTTGATAAATAAGACGCCTGCGCGCCGGTCATCGGTTCGTCGCCGGTCGTCCAGTTATCCGGGTCTTTGATCGTATTACTTTCGTCCGCGTGTTCTTGAATTTTTTTCTCTGCCATAACATTTACACTCCGTTGTATGATTTTGTTTCAGTGATTAAACACTAGCCTGACTATTGCACGAATCGTGCCAATTAAGTCGCGCCGAAACCGCTTGCAAATTGTAACAACTATTGTTACAATTGGTTTGTTATGAAGGCGTCGGCTGTAACAAAACGATTTTTTAACGGTAAGCGCAAAAGAGGTTGATGCGCCAAGCGCTTTGCGGTAATTTCAACGGCTGGGCTATAATCACAGGATAATATCTAAAAAGGAGATAACAATGGGAGATTTTGCAAAACCAATTAATGATGCGAATTTTGAAACGGACGTTTTAAGTTCGGAAAAACCGGTGCTGGTTGATTTTTGGGCGGAATGGTGCGGACCGTGCCGGATGATCGCGCCGTCGGTCGAAGCCGTCGCGGAAGAATATCAGGACAAAGCGGGCGTTTATAAAATGAACGTTGACGAAAATATGAACGTGCCGCAGCGTTTCGGCATTCGCGGTATTCCGACGCTGATCGTTTTCAAAGGCGGACAGGAACAGGAACGAATTGTCGGCGCGGTGTCGCGCGAAGCGATTTCCAAAGTGATCGAAAAATACGTTTAATAATCAAAAACATTAAGTAAAGAAAGGCTTCGATGTCTGCAAATCAACGATTCGCAGACATCGAAGCCTTTTTTAAATGTAGATGAAATTGAAAAAGATAAGAGGCGAGAAATATCTATGAATATTTCTTGCCTCTTTTTTCTGCTGAATTTGCCATCAAATTTGGCGGCAAATTTTTGTTAATTAAAACGCACCGGCTTCATGAACGTACCAAGTTGCCGATGGAGCGTCGTTTTGCTGTCCCCATTGAAACGTCAAAAGCGCATTGTTCGACGATTGTCGAACGTAGAAAATCGGCACCGACGGTGTGGCGTTGCCGCGCCAGATGGCAACATCCTGTCTTCCGTCGCCATCGTAATCGCCCGGCGTTAAAACGTCGCCGGTTCCGCCCCACGGAATTCCGGCAGCGCCCGTTCCGCCGCCGTCGCGTTCGAGAATATACCAAATCAATTGATTGTTAGTGTTGCGAACGACGCAGAAATCCGATCTGCCGTCGCCGTCAAAATCGCCGGGAACGAGTGCTTCGGTTCCGATTCCCCAATTGATGTATTCGACCGCGAAATTGGATGACCGCAAAATAATAAATTGACCGGCTTGCGTGTAAATCGAAAAGTCGTTTTTGCCGTCGCCGTCGAAATCGCCGGAATGCGGACGCACATTAGGACCGCCGCCCCACGGCACATATGTGATATTGCGGTTCGGATGGTTGTTTGAGCCGAGATAATAAAAGAAGTTTTGCCCGGTGCCCGTCGCCGCTTTGCGGTAAACGGCGGGATCGGCTCTGTTGTCGCCGTCGAAATCGCCGACCACGCTCGGATCATCTCCGGTAATTCCGAAGTTCTCGATTCGCACGGTGTTTGAAGCGCTTTGATAAACGTAAAAAGTTGACTGTGCGCCCGCGCGCCAAACGGCGAGATCGTCTTTGTTGTCGCCGTCAAAATCTTCGGGCGTCGCAATGTCGGTCGGCAGTCCGAATTGACCGTCGGAAGTCGAAAGCGTGCCGTTGTAGCCGACCCACCAGGTTTTGACGCCGTTCGCGTTTCGCGTAATCACCCAATCGGATTTGCCGTCGCCGTTCATATCAACATTGGCATCACGCACCGGCGTTGGTGTCGGTGTAGTCGGCGTTGGAGTTGGTGTGGTCGGAGTCGGCGTTGGCGTGCCGCCGCCGCTCGTATCGCCTGTGACGATCAAATCATCAATACCGATCCATTCATCGCTGCCGACGGCGTTCGTCGTGATTACGCGAATTTGAAGTTGCGCCTGGTTGTTAGCGGCGGCGGGCAAAGTCAAATTCAAAGGCGTAACCTGCGTCGCTGTTCCGGCGGTCGTCGCATCGGCAATGTAGCCGCCGGGAATTGATGTGAAATCGCCGGTCGCGCCGACGCGATACTGCACGTCAACCTGCTGAACGGCATCGTCTGCCGAAGCGTCAATATCGCGAATGTTGGCGGCGAATTTGATGTTGCTTCGTCCGTTTGCGCTCAGATAAATAATGATATGCGGCGCGTCTGCTGTTCCCGAACCTTGCAGCGCGACGGTCGGATTGGCGATTTCAAATTCGCCGACGCCGCCGGAAGTCTGCGTGTCGGGATTGGTTTGATTGGCGATCACATCTACCGCCGAAACGGTCGAATAATCCGCCAGCAGCGTGCGCGGATCAACGTTTGTCGTTGAAGTCGCGGCAATATCGCCGAGATAACCGACGATTCCCGGAACATTGCTCCAATCGTCATTAGCGGTAATTAACGCAGTGTTTGTCCAGTTTTGGTTGAACGGCAGCGTTTGCGCGGTGTTGTTTGCGCTGATAATGCTGGCAAACTGAGCGATTCCGGCAGTCAAAAGCGTTGCCAAACATAAGAATCCGGTTTTCCGATTCCATCGAGTTTTATTCATTTGTTCTCCTTTTCTTGAAATTATAAAGAGCTTCCGCCCGGTTAAATTCTTTGATTTATAAAACCAAAAATAATCGGTTAAACAGAAGCGGCAAAAATTTGTGAAATTAAATTCAGGGAATCATAGCACAGAACAATTTTGAAATTTAAGGAAAAATTAAAATAGTTATCACAAAATTAACAGGCGGCGGGGAAAAAAATCCGTTGCCGGACGAACATCTGGTAGAATTAAAGAAAACGATTCACGCGAGGTAAATCTTGAAAATGCGTTGCAAAAATTTTCTGTTGATGACGGCGTTAATTTTTACTTTTTTTTCGGCGGCGGCGGCGCAAGTTAAGGACGATGAAGAAACGATTCGCGTTGACACGCAGGTTGTTGACGTGCCGATTGTCGTAACGGACAAAGCCGGCAAGCCTTTATTAAATCTTAAAAAAAACAATTTCACGGTTTACGAAGACGGAAAAATGCAGGACGTCACCGATTTTGCGACGACGAACGCGCCGTTTGAAGTCGCGCTGTTGCTCGACACGTCGGGTTCGACGCGTTCTGATTTGAGTTTGATTCAGCGCGCCGCCGGAAATTTCGTGCAGTCGCTGCGACCGGGCGATAAAGTTTCCGTCGTCGCGTTCAATTCCGAAATCAAGGAAAAACAAACGCTCGCCGTCAGTCAGGTTGTCAGCAACTTGACGAGCGACCGGCAGCAATTGTTGAGCGCGCTCGAAAAAGTGAAAACGAGCAACGGAACGCCGTATTACGACAGTCTTTTGCAAATCGTCGAAAAAGTTTTCAATCAGCCGCCGGAAGAAAAATTTCGCGGCAGACGCGCGCTCGTCGCGCTGACCGACGGCGTTGATTCGACGAGCGCGGCTGATTTTGCGGAAGCGCGCGAACTGCTCGAAAAAGCCGGAATCGTTTGTTATTTTATTCAAGTTGATACGCGCGAATTTTTTGAGGAAAATCTGCTCGGCGACTGCGAAAGCGCGATTCGTTTTTCGCAGGCGCAGATTCGCCGTTATTACCGCCGTTTCGAGCGTAAAGCCAACGTCGAAAAAGTGTCCGCTTTTTGTCAGCTCGGCGATTTTGAGCGGCTCGCCATCAGCAAAAGTTTATACGATTTGGCGGAAGCGGAAATGGCGGCGCTGGCGCGCAGCTCGGGCGGAAAAGTTTTTCCGGCAGCCGATTTAAGCGAGGCGCGCACTGCATTTAAGAGCGTTGCCGACGAAATCGGGACGAATTACAGCCTCGGTTATTATTCGTCGAACGAAAAACGCGACGGCACTTACCGCAAAATAAAAATCGAATTAAAAGGCGCGCCCGCCGGAGCGCAAATTCGCGCGCGCGAAGGTTACACCGCGCCGGTCAATTGAAATTCGGCACATCCAAATTTTATGAATTCTAAATTTAAGCGTATTTGTTTGATCGTTTTAGACAGCGTCGGCATCGGCGAAATGCCTGATTCCGAAAGTTGGGGCGACAAAGGAGCCGACACTCTGGGCAGCATTTTGAAATCGCGCAAAGTAAATTTGCCGAATTTGCAGAAACTCGGTTTGGGCAATATTCGTGAATTAAATGGGCTTCCGGCGATTGAAAATCCGGTTGGCAATTTCGGCAAATGCACGCTCAAATCAAACGGCAAAGACACGACGACCGGACACTGGGAAATCGCCGGAATCGTGCTCGAAAAAGCGTTCCCGACTTTTCCGAACGGCTTTCCCAACGAAATAATCAGCGAATTTGCGGCGAAAGCGAAAGTTCCCGGCGTGCTCGCCAACACGGTCGCGAGCGGAACGGATGTGATTCGCGATTTCGGCGAAGAACACGTTCGCACCGGCAAACCGATTGTTTACACGTCGGCTGATTCGGTTTTTCAAATTGCGGCGCACGAAGAAGTGATTCCAATCGAAAGACAATACGAAATCTGCGAAATCGCCCGCCAATTACTGAGCGGCGAAATGGAAGTCGGTCGCGTAATCGCGCGTCCGTTTTTAGGAACCACTGCCGAGGATTTCAAACGCACCGGCAACCGGCACGATTACGCCGTTCCGCCGCCCGCCGACAATCTTTTGCCGCAGCTCAAAAACAAAAATCTTGATGTCATCTGTGTCGGAAAAGTCGCGTCGGTTTACGATTCGATGGGCGTAACCGAAGATTTAACGGCGAAAAATAACGAGCAGTCAATTAATCAGACGATCAACGCACTGAACAAAAATTCGCGCGGTTTGATTTTTTCAAATCTGGTTGACTTCGATATGCTTTACGGGCATCGCCGCGATGTCGAAGGCTACGCGCAGGCGCTCGAATATTTTGATGAACGACTGCCGGAAATTCTCGACGCGCTCAAAGACGACGATTTGTTGATGATTACTGCCGATCACGGCAACGATCCAGGTTTTCGCGGCTCAGATCACACGCGCGAATTCACGCCGCTGCTCGTCTGCGGCAAAACAGCGAAATCCGGTGTCAATCTCGGAACGCGCGGAAGTTTAGCGGACATCGGGCAAACGATTGCGGAAAATTTCGGCGCGCAATTAAAAAGCGGCGAAAGTTTTCTAACGCAAATCGCCTGACTTTGGAAAACGGAGTGACTTTTCGTATCAGATTTATACGCGGCTTTGTTTTATTGCGATACGCGGCGAATCGAACGATTTGTATAAAAGCCGATGTTTATTGATCGCGAAGACGAAAGATCGTGCGGCACGTTTGTTGCGCAAATTTTGTAAGGAGAAAAAAAATATGGCAAACGAAACGATAAATCGTGATGATAACGGAATTGAGAATAACGCGGTGACGGTCACGCCGAAAAACACGATTGGTAAAGGAACTCTGGTAATGATCGGCGCGGCGATTTTATTTTTAATCATCGCCGCCGTTCTTTTTACCAGCTTTTTAAATGCGCCGACGGGCGGCTCGAACGGAAGTTCAGCCGGAAATTCGGCGACCAACCAATCGAGAGCGAATCCGTAATTTAAAAAGCGAGTATTTTTATTACCCGAAAAAAAGCGGCGGCGAGTGTGCGGACGAAGTGAATTTTCGAGCGATATTGTTTGAGAAAAATGATATTATTTCGGAAAAATTATGAAACGTCTTAAAACGCTCGCCGCTTTTTTCTGCCTTTTCGTCTTTATTTTCAACAGCTTTGCGTTTGTCGCGCGGGCGCAGGCGGCGAGTGATTTAACGATTGATAACGAATCGCCGAGCCGTCTGCGCGGCGCGATTGAAAATTTTCAGCAGGATTACGGCAGTTTGAATCGATTTTATTCGGCGCCGACTTCGCCGCGCCGCGCCGCACGTCTGCGGGAACTTTATGCAGATCGCCTCGCGTTTTTGGACAGGCAGAATTACGACGCGCTCAACCAAAACGAGCAGATTGATTTCGTTCTTTTTCAGAATTACTTGCGGCACGAAATCAAAGAACTCGAACGCGGCAATCGGCAGCTTGAGGAAATGGCGGCGCTGATTCCGTTTGCGCGAACGATCAGCGATTTGGAAGACACGCGCCGCCGGCTCGAAACGATTGATCCGGCAAAAACCGCGGCGCTACTCAACGATCTCGCCAAACAAATTTCCGCCGCGCAAAAAAGCATCGAGGAAAACAAAACCGCCAAACCGAAGCGCACGGTCGCCAACCGCGCCGCGCGCACGGTCAATTCGCTGCGCGCGACGCTGAAAAATTGGTTTACTTTTTACAACGCTTACGATCCGCTGTTTTCTTGGTGGAACAGCGAGCCGTATAAATCTGTTGACGCCGCGCTGCAAAATTATCAAACGTTTTTGCTCGACAAAATCGTCGGCATCAAACCCGACGACAAAACCACGATTATCGGTGATCCGATTGGACGCGACGCGCTCGTTCAGGAATTGGAATACGAAATGATTCCGTACGCGCCGGAAGAATTGATCGCGATTGCCGATAAAGAATTCGCGTGGTGCGAAGCGGAAATGAAAAAAGCCGCGCGCGAAATGGGGTTCGGCGACGATTGGAAAAAGGCGCTCGAAACGGTCA
>SXVE01000176.1 GCA_005790265.1 Acidobacteriota bacterium
GATCAGCATCGGCGCCGCTTCGTTTCCGCACGATTCGCGCGATCCGATTGAATTGATCGAAATGGCGGATTCGGCGCTTTACCGGGCAAAACGAAGCGGCAGAAATCGCGTTTCCGCTTACCGCGATTTGACGACCGAAGAATCAAAGCAGCCGCTTCCGCCGCGCGCCGAATAAATACTCGAATAAATAAAAGGTAATCAATATTGACGGCGCGGATTTTTCGCGTGCCGCTAATTTTTGCAACTTTCCAATCGAAACAAACGTGAAAGCAACCGTTACGTCGTATTTCTGCTTCAAAAGCACAGTTCATCAAAAACGAATTGACAGCAAAAACGACTTTTTTAACTTTTCCGAATGTTTCGTGTTAGACTAACGGCTTTATTTTGCCGATCAGAATTCATTCTAGCTTTAAACCGTGATTACAAAATTAAATCTTGCCACCAAACCTTTTCGCAATCGGACTCTGCCGTATATTCTCGCGCTTCTGCTGCTCGGATGCAGCGTTGCCGGCGCGATTTTGTGTTTTGCGAGCCTCAATGAAACCGCCGCGAAAATAGAAATTGCCGACGCGCAAATTTCGCAGATGAGCGCGGACGTGAAACGCTTGAACGGCGAAGGCGAAAAAGTGCAGCAGCAATTATCGCCCGACCAGCGCGCGCTGCTGATCGGCGCGCACAAGCTCGTCGCCAACAAAACTTTCGGCTGGTCGCGTCTTTTTTCCGACCTCGAACAGGTTTTGCCCGGCAGCGTCAGCGCATCGCGCATCGGCGTCGAAAACGTTTATCGCGAAAACGACCGCATCAAAGCCGAACTCGATTTCAGCGTGCTCAGCCGCGATTATCAATCGGTGATGACGATGATCGAAAATATGAATTCGTCCGGCGTTTTTCAAGCCGAACTGCGCGGTCAGGATTTGCAGAAAAACGAGCGCTCGACTTTCACCGAATACACTCTGCGGCTGATTTACACGACAACCTACAACTACGCTCCGTCGCTGCCGCAATCCGATGTCGCGCAGACCGAACAAGGAGGAA
The DNA here is from genome assembly GCA_005790265.1 of Acidobacteriota bacterium. Lineage (GTDB taxonomy): Bacteria > Acidobacteriota > Blastocatellia > Pyrinomonadales > Pyrinomonadaceae > SXVE01. The sequence goes on from SXVE01000176.1 coordinate 1,036, forward strand.
ATTAAACGAATGAACGAAGAAAATCGAACGCCGGGCGCGGCAAACGACGAAATCGGCGCAAACTCATCAATCGAAAAAACCGAAATGCTGGTCAATGATTACGGCGCGACGAAAGATTCGACCGTCGTTATCGAAGAAGAAGACCGGACGGTTTTGCTCACCGATAAAGAAACGATTGTGATCGAAAAACAGCCGATGTATGACATCGTGCCGAACAATCGCCCGCACAAAGTTTACGCCGGAATGTGGGGACAAACCGAGATTGCAACGGTCGGCGTCGGAATGCTGGCGATTCTGACGGTTATTCTGCTGTTTATTTTTCTCGTTCTTCCGGCGAAAAAAGAACTCGAAGCCAAAAAAGCCGAACAAGATCGGCTGGAAAGCGAACGAAGAACGGCGATCAATCGTTACGGCACGATTACCTCGACCGAAGAACAAGTCGCCAAGCTCGTCGCGAGCGTTGACGATTTTGAAACGCGATTTCTGCCCATCGCCGCCAACGGAAAAACGGCGCTTTATCAAAGAATTAACGGTCTGATTTCCGCTTACGGTTTGGTGAATACAAGCGGACCGGATTACGCGCCGCTCGAAATCGCCGACGGTCGCGGCAATCAACAAACTTCCGAAGAAGAAACGGGCAGAAATAAATTTCAAAGCATTTTTCCCGGCGTTTATGTGACGATGACGGTCGAAGGTTCATACCAGAATCTGCGTCGTTTTCTGCGCGAAGTGGAAACGAGCAATCAATTTGTCGTCGTCAGCGCCGTCGAACTCGAACCGTCCGAAAACAGCGAAAAAGAAAAACAATCGTCGGGCGGCGCGGTGATTAACAGCGCGACGCTAACTCAACAAACCGGCGTGCCGCTCAATCCGAACGGCGGAATGACGGTGCCGCCTGCGACCGGCGCGGGAACAATGAATCCGGCGATGCCCGGCGCGTCGAGCCAGCCGCAAAACAGAGCCGCGCGCGGCAGAACAATCGGCGAAACGGTCAGTTTGCGGCTCGAAATGGCGGCTTATTTTCGTCGTCCGAATTTCGTTCCGCTCGCGCCTGAGGCTGTCAATCAGTAGAAAAAACCAGTAGAAAAAGCGAAAGAAAGTAGAGAGAAAACAAACTCAAAAATATCAAGCAAATGAAACTTTTTGCAGGAAAATCACCGACCGAAAGAAACAAAATCATCGCCGCCGCCGTGCTCGGCGCTCTTTCTCTGTTCTCGCTGTTTCTCGCATTCGGCGGAAGCATTTTCAGCCCGAAAAAAACCGTGACCGTAACAGTTTCGCCGACGCCGAAACCGTCCGCTTCGCCAAACTCAAATGGCAACAGCGACATTGCGGCGGTGACGATGGACGAAATGAACAACGTGTATCAAAGCACTCCGGTCGTTTACAGTCCCGGTTCGGCTTATGCGCCGGACGCGGGCAGAAATATTTTCGCATTTTACGAACCGCCGCCGCCGACTCCTTACAGCCCGACGCCGATTCCGCCGCCTGCGCCGCCTAAAACGCCAACGCCGCCAACGCCGACACCGACGCCGGAATTTACGCTTGCTTTCGTGACGCCGCAAAGCGTTTACGCCGGTGCGAAAGGTTTCCGTCTCGAATTGGCGGGCGAACGATTTACGCCCGCATCGCGCATTTATTTTAACGGCATCGAACTGCCGACAACGTTTATCAGTCCGGAAAGATTGGTCGCCGATGTTCCGGCGGAATTAATCGCCGCCGAAGGTCAGAAACAAATTATCGTGCAGACGCCGGACGGCAAATTTTACTCGAATCAGTTTTTGCTGAACGTGCAGGCGCCGCCGCGACCGCAATTTCAATATATCGGAATGATCGCGCGCAAACACTACAACAACGATACGGCTTATTTTCAGGAAGAAGGAAAAAAAGATCCGTTCGGAGCGCGGCTTAACGATGTCGTCGGCGGACGTTTTCGCATTACCAGCATTTCATCGAGCGAGATTTTGATGGAAGACGTTAATCTCGGCTTCAAACATCGCCTCGCGCTTTATCGTCCCCCGCCGGGACAAACAGCGACGACCGGAACTGCGCCGGGAACGCAAAACAGAAGAAATTCGGATCAGGGTTTTCCGCAGGGATTTCCGCAGTCGGGAACAATGGTGCCGTACACTCAAGGCATTCCGAATCCGAACGCGCCGACCAATCCGAATAATGGTCAACCGCAGGAAATTCCCGGCATTCCGAGCAACATTCAGCGTTATGTGCCGCCGCCGAATCCGAATCAAAAACAGCGTTCTGATGACATTGACGATGATGACGACGGCGACGGACGATAAACCTCGTTTGCGGTCGGAAAATTTCGCTTAAAAAAGATGAATCGTCGAAATATAAAAATGAAAAATCGGAAATCGCAGCGCGGAATGTCGCTGATTGCGGTGATGGCGGTAATGACGATTTTCGCGGTCGCGCTGCTCGCCGTCGCGCCGAACGTGATTCAGGAAGTGCAGCGCGAAAAAGAGCTTGAATCAATTCGTCGCGGCGAAGAAGTTGCGGAAGCAATTCGCCAGTACGTTAATTTTTATCAAGGCGCGAAACTGCCGAAATCAATGGATGATTTGCTCGAAGGACTGCCGCAGGGCACGAAAAAACGGCAGATTATGCGCGCTTCAGCGGCGATTGATCCGCTCAGCGAAGACGGCAAATGGCAGCTCGTCCCGCTCGATAAAATGAAGAACTTCGCCAAGCGCGTGGAAACTTACAACAACGGAATGCTTCCATCATCAGACAATGTTGATCGGCGAGTGTCTAATCAGGCGGGCGCTTTTATTACAAATTTAGTTGAATCGCCGACCGAAGAAGATGTCACCGCATCCGCCGAAGAAACAGATGAAGACAGTTTTACGACAAGCGACACGCCGTTTATCGGTGTGGTCAGCCAGAGCAAAAGCCGCTCGGTGATCGCTTATTACGGCATCGAAAATCATTCCAAGTGGGTCTTTACACCGCTTTTTCGCGGCGCGGGCGCGGCGCGAACGAGAATTAGAAACAACAACAGTTCAGATTCCAACCGGCGAATTCCCGAATAAAAAGATTATTGCTCGCAAGAAAAAATCAAGCAAAAAGCGGATGCATTTTACATATTAAAATGCATCCGCTTTTTGCTTGATTTTTATCAAAACGAGTTTATGTTTTTGGAAATTAAAAAGCCTGCGCTTCTTTCTTTTTGGCGGGAAGCACAAATTCTTCGCTCGCTTCCGGTTTTTCATCGGTTTCAGCAGGCGAAACGAGCGTCACCGAACTCGGCGGAAACATCACGATTCCGGCGGCGCATAAAGTTTCTTTCACTTGGCTGGCAACCGCGTCGAAAACTTGCAGCGGGCTGTCTTTGTCCGTATTTATCCAAAAATAAATGGACAGTTTCGCGCCGTCCGCCGTCAAATCGGTCACGACGACATTCGGTTTCGGATCGGCGACAACGCCGGAAAGAGTTTGCAGCGAACGTTTAATCACGGTTTTCGCCTTTTCCAGATTGGAATCGTAGCCGATGCTGATCTTCAAAATCATTCGCCGCGCCGCGCCCGCGCCGCGAATCGTCAGCGCGCTCGAATACATTTCGCCGTTCGGAATTAAAACGATTTCGCCGTCATCTTTTTTGAGATGCGTCGCGCGCACGCCGATATTCTGCACTTCGCCCTGATTGCTGCCGACGAAAATATAATCGCCGATGCGAAACGGCTGCTGCCACAAAATCAAAACGCCGGACAGCAAATTATTCAAAATATCTTTCGTCGCAAAACCGATGACGAATGAAGTAAAACCTAAACCCGTAATCAAATCGCCGAAGCCGAAAGACGGAATAATAATCGTCATTGACGTGAAAATTCCGAGCACGACCGTGCACACGACGAGCAGACGGCTGAATAAAATTCGCAAACGATTATCAAGCCGCGTCCGACCGGAAGCCGACCAAAAAACGCTTTTCACAAGTTTGGCGAGCATCCAGAAAATTAATAAAACCAGTAAACCGGCTAAAATATATGGAAGACGGTCAAAAACCGCCGTAATCAGATTGTCAATTGACTGCCGCGTCACGTCATAAATCGTTTTCACGTTTTCAGCCGCTTTGAGCGCAGTGTTTGAATTTGTATTTTGCAGAAACATCATAAAAAAACCTATATTTAAGTATATGCAGACGAGCCGTAAAAGGTTGGAATTTTTATAAGATTGACTTTAGCAATTGATGCATTAGAATAATTCTAAACAGGAGAAAATTTATGCACACGACAAAAAACGACATTGAAAAAGACACGCGCGGAAAATTGGTTGAGATTTTGAATGCTCGTCTCGCCGATGCGATTGATTTGCAATCGCAGGCGAAACAAGCGCATTGGAACGTGAAAGGTCCGCATTTCATCGGCTTACACGAATTGTTTGATCAGGTCTCGACCGCCACTTTGGCGCACATTGACACGATTGCCGAACGCGTAACGGCACTCGGCGGAACGGCGCTCGGAACCGTGCGCGTGGCGGCGAGCAATTCGAGTTTGAATCAATATCCGATTGAGATTACCGACGGCGACGCGCACGTCGAAGCGCTTTCCGACGCGCTTTCGCAATTCGGCAAACGGGTGCGCGAAGGCATTGACGAAACCGACGAACTCGGCGACAAAGACACGGCAGATTTGTTTACCGAAGTATCGCGCGAGATTGATAAACTTTTATGGTTTGTCGAAGCGCACAATCAATCGTAATTTCGTTTTATTTTTTGATTTAATCGAAAAGCGGAGATTAGTTGCTTGCCAGCAATTAATCTCCGCTTTCTTTTGTATTTCGCCAACCTTTTTTAATTGTTAAACCTGACAAATCGCTCTAAACGCCGTTCGATTATTTAACGAAATCGAACACGATGTTCGCAAAAGCCTTGACGCCGACATCGAGGCGGCTGTCGTCAATCAAAAAATCCGGCGTGTGATGCGGCGCGGCGTCTTTCGGATCTGTTCCCTTCGCCATGCCGCCGAGCTGAAAGAAAAACGCGGGCGCTTTTGTGCCGAAAAACGAAAAATCTTCCGCGCCCGTCACCCATTCGGTCTCGACGACGTTTTCTTTTCCCGCCGCTTTTTCCAGCGAAGGCAGCATTTTTTTGACGAGTTCCGGCGTGTTGTAAGTGACGAGCGTTTTCGTGTCAATCGAAACTTCGGCGGTCGCGCCCATACTTTCGGCGATTTTTTCGGCGGTCAATTTGATTTTGGCGTGAACGTCTTTCTGCATCGCCGCGTCGAGCGTTCTGATCGTTCCCGCCATCACGAGTTCTTCAGGAATAATGTTTTCGCGAACTCCGGCGTTGATTTTGCCGACCGTAATAACGACCGGCGCTTTGGTCAGTTCCGACTGGCGCGAAACGATTGTTTGCAGTCCGCCGATTATCTGCGCGGCGGCGGCAATCGGGTCAATGCCGTTCCACGGATACGCGCCGTGCGTCTGTTTGCCTTTGACTTTGATTTGAAACCAATCGCTCGATGCCATAATCGCGCCGGATTTATATTTGATTTTGCCGACTTCGGTTTGCGAATTGATGTGAATGCCGAAAATCGCGTCAATTTTCGGATTGTCCATAATTCCCTGTTTGACCATCAAATCCGCGCCGCCTTCTTCGCCCGCCGGTGCGCCTTCTTCGGCTGGCTGAAAAATAAACACGACGGTTCCCTTTATTTTATCCTTCATTCCCGCCAAAACTTCCGCCGCGCCCATCAGCATCGCGACGTGCGTATCGTGTCCGCAGGCGTGCATAACGCCGACCGTCTGCCCGTTATATTCGGCTTTTTCTTTTGAAGAATACGGCAAACCGTTTCTTTCGGTGACCGGCAAACCGTCCATATCGGCGCGCAAACCGATGACCGCGCCCGGCTGACTTCCCTTTAATATTCCGACGACGCCGGTTTTCGCGACGTTCGCGCGCACTTCCAAACCGAGCCGCCGCAAATGTTCTTCCACGTATTTCGCCGTTTTCGTTTCGCGGTTGGAAAGCTCCGGAAATTGGTGCAGATGACGACGCCATTCCACGACTTTCGCCATTACTTTCGCAGCGGACTGGTCAATATCGCTTTTCGTATCGGCGGCGTAACAGAAATTGGCGGCAAAAAGCGCGGCGAGCGCGGCGCAAAGCAGTTTTTTCATCGTATTTTCTCCCGAGTATTTGAAGGTGAGTTTTATTGTAGTGAGAAAATGCGTTTTCGCAAATCGGTCGAATGAATATTAAAAAAACAGCGCGCCGCCAAAAAGTCCGCACCGAAATTTTCATCGCGGACTTTCATATTCAGCAATTTTGTTCAGCGGGGCACAGCCGATTTTATTGCCTTTTTTTTACAAGGTAATTGGTATTTATTTTGCGGCGACAACCGCTTTGCGCGCTTTTTCCGCTTCGGTGCAGCCTTGCGGTTCCATCGTTGAAGAAGCGCCCGCGATGCGCCAGCCCGCGTCAGTTCTGACCAGGTGAAACGCGTTGACGCCGCAGTGCGCGACTTTGCCGCCGACGAAAAAAACGTATCTGCCGTAAATCTGCGCGAAATCGCCGGAAACTTCGACTTTCGGCGCGTACATATCTTCGAGCAGTTCGGCTTTTTTGACCGCGAAATTTTTGGAAAAATCTTCCGCTTTGATCGTGCGGATGATTGATTTTCCTTCCTTATTTTTCATAATCGCGACGAGCTGCGCTTCGGGCGTGTGCAACGCGACGATTTCCGCCGGTTTATGTGCCGCCATCATCTCGAACATTTTGTTGACGACCGCGAGCGCATCTTTCGCGTCGTCGGCTTTCTGCGCGAAACTCGAAATGGAAAGCGCGAGCGTAAAAACAAACAACGTAACAATCTTTTTCATAGTTTTTCTCTTAATATCAACGTCCACCGTTTGCGGCATTTTTTCAAACTGCAATTGATCTTTTACTTATTACTTTTTGCCTTTTCTCACATTCCCGCGAGCGCCACGCCGTCCGGCACTTGTCCGGTCGCGACTTTTCCGATTACTTCTGATTTTTCTAAATCAATCTTCAATACGAAATCGCTTTCGACGGCGGTAACGAAAGCCGTTTTTCCGTTTTTGGAAAAAACGATGCCGAGCGGTTGGCTTTCGAGTTTAATGCGTTTCGTTTCTTTGCGCGAGGCGGCGTCCAACACGATCAATTCTTTCGTGTTGGGCATCGTCGCAACGACCGTTTTTCCGTCCGGCGTAAATTTGACGCGGTATGGACGTTCGCCGAGTTTGATTTTTTCCTTGAATTTATTCGCCGCCGTGTCAACGATGTCAATCGCGCCTTCAGCGTTGAGTCCGACCCAAACTTCTTTGCCGTCCGGCGATAAATCAATCGCTTCCGGTTGATTGCCGACCGCGACGTGCGTAATTCGCGATACGGCGGGC
>SXVE01000177.1 GCA_005790265.1 Acidobacteriota bacterium
CTTGTATTTATCCGTTTTTAATCTGATTTTATCTGTGTGCATCTGTGGTTAAAAACTCTTTTTCTTCCGTGAATTTTCGTGTTTGTTCGCGGCAAATTTAATTGAATTTTATGAAAAACGAAAAACCAATCGCGATTATCGGCGCAGGACTCGCGGGATTGACGGCGGCGAATTTTCTGCACGAAAAACGAGTGCCGTTCGTGCTGTTTGAAGCGGGCAAAAAAATCGCCGGACTCACCGCTTCGTTTAAAGACGACGAAGGTTTTTCCTACGATTTCGGCGCGCATTTTATTACCAATCGGCTGGCGGACGCCATCGGTGTCGGCGATGAATGTTTGACCGTCAAGCATTACGGCGAACAGGTTTATCTCGGCGGAAAGTATTATTCGTATCCGTTCGGGCTCGTCAAAATCCCGCGTATGACTTTGAGCGGCATCAAGGCGAAACTTTCGGGCGGAGGCAAACCGAATTCGTGCGCCGAATGGTTTCGCGCGGCTTACGGCGCGGCGCTCGCCGATGAAGTCGCGCTGCCTTTGATCGAAGCTTGGTCGGGCGCGAAAGCTGAAAAATTGTCGCCCGCCGTCGGCGAAAGTTTGCCGGGAAGCATTGGCAAAACGCTTTATTTGAAAGCCGCGAGCCGCGTTACCGGTCGCGCCGTCGCCGTCGGCTACAATCGCGAAATGCCCGAAAAAGCGAGTGTTTATCACGTTTACCCGGAGAAAGGCGTGGCGACTTTGTGCGAAAAATTGGCGAGCGGTTTTGAAGATCAAATAAAACTCGAATCGCCAATCGAAGAAATTATCGTCGAAAATGAACGCGTCGTCGCCGTCAAATCAAAAGGCGAATTAACGGAAGTTTCGGCGGTCGTCAGCACTGCGCCCGCCAATATTTTGGCGAAGTTAGTTAAAGGAACGAACCAACTCGATAAATTCTCAAAATTTAATTACCGCCCGATGATTTTCGTTAATATGAAATTCGACGGTCGCGGGCTTTTGCCCGACACGGTTTTGTGGTTTCCCGAAAACAATTTTCCATTTTTCCGCTTAACCGAAGCGACGCTTTCGATGCCGTGGCTCGCGCCGGAAGGCAAAACAATTATCACGGTCGACATCGGCTGCGAACGCGGCGACGAATTTTGGGAAATGGACGAAGATAAGTTGACCGAACTTTGCCTCGAAAATTTAACGAAAATCGTTCCCGATGCGCGCGAAAAATTTCTCGGCGCGAAAGTCTTAAAAACGCCGATTGCGTATCCGAAATTTTTGAGCGAATACGAAACCGAGCGCAAAGATTTTGAAAAATCAACCGGCATCGAAAATCTTTTAAGCATCGGGCGCAACGGCGAATTCGCGCATATTTTTATGGAAGACGTTTACTGGCGCACGCGCCGCAAAATCGGCGAGTTGATCGAACGAAGTTAGCCGCATTTTCCGCGATGACAAACAGCGAACCGGCGAAAATTCAGATGGAAAGGTCAAAAGAATCAGCGCGTTCTTTCTGGCTGTGCTTTGCGTTTCTGCTCGCCGCCGTGTTCCTGTTTCACGGCAAACCCGTGCCTTTCAGCAACGAATTCGTTTATCTGCCGCGCCTCGATCCGTATTTTTTGCCGAACGATTGGACGTTTTCGCAATCGGCAAACGAACACTGGCTTTTTAATTTTATTTTCGGTTTTCCGGCGCGCATTATTTCGCTCGAAACAATCGGCTGGCTCGGCAGAATCGCGGTTTGGGTTTTGTGTCTGCACGCAATTATTAAACTCGGCAAAATCTGGGAAATTTCGTATTCGGCAATTGCGCTCGGCGTTTGCGTCTGGCTCGCTTCGGCGCAGGCGGTCGTTAACGATGAATGGATTTTCGGCGGATTTGAAGCGAAAACCGCCGCTTATGCTTGTCTGCTCGGCGCGCTGCTCGGCTTTTCAAAAAGAAGAATTATCGCCTCCGCCGTTTTGCTCGGACTTTCATTCAGTTTTCATCCGGCAGTCGGTTTATGGGCGATTCCGGCGGTCGGATTGGCGCTTTTGTTTGAAAAAATCCCGACGATTGATTTCGTCAAAGTTGTTTTCGTCACCGGAATTTGCTCTTTGTTCGGTTTAATCGCGCTGTTCGGCGAACAAACCAATGCGGCGGCTAATTCTTTTGAAAATTGGCAGTTTATCGTTTTGTACCGCGTTCCGTGGCATCTCGATTTGTTCAGTTTTTCCAAACTCGGAATAATTCTGCTGTTTGCGATGCTGATTTTCAATCGGTTCGCGCTTCGGCAAAACAAAAGTTTCGCATTGAATTTTCTGTTGAATTTTCAACTGGCGCTCGCCGCATTTTTTCTTTTCGGCTTACTGCTGCGCTGGCTCGAACTTTACCCGCTTTTGCGTTTGATGCCGATGCGGCTTTTTCCGGTTCTCACGCCGCTGTTTTTTATGTTCACGGTTTTTCGAGCGGTTCCGCGTTTTGCCGACCCAAGACAGAAAACCGCCGCCGCATTAATTGCGTTTTTGATGATCGTGCTGCTCAGTCCGTTTGGCAAAGGCGTCGCGCAAATTCGCGAAACCGTTCGCGCGAATTCGAGCGAACCGGATGATTTGCAGCAAATCGCTCGCTGGATTGCGAAAAATACTCAGCCGGACGCGCAAATTATTCAGCCGCCGCACCGCCGCGATTTATGGTATTTTTCCCGGCGCGCGCAGATTGTCTCCTACGGTTATCCGACTTTTAACCGGCTCGATCAATGGCGCGAACGAATTGCCGACTTGACCGCCAATCACCAAATTGTCAACGGCGAAACCGCCGCCGAAGAAATCGAAAAAGCTTATAATCAGCTTTCCGCCGAACAAATCGCGGCAATCAAACAAAAATACGCGGCGCAATTTCTCGTCAGCCGCGCTTCGTATCCGTTTGAAGTGCTTTTTGAAACCGCGACTTACAAAATATACCGCTTGCCGTAAAGCGTCGGTTTTGAAGATTTCGGTAAACGGATTTACACTAAATTTCAGCATTGAAGATTTTATAAGGTGAAAACAAATATGGATACCGTGGAAAAAGTTGGGTTGATCGAGTCATTCGACCCGAAAATGAACGAAAAACCGTTGGTTCGCTGTGCGATGTGCGACCGCGAAGTCGAACACTACAACACTTATATCGAACCGACCAACGAACGAACAAACGTTTGCTGGGAGTGCATTCAGCGCGAGGAAAAAGGATTTAATACGAAACCGGAATTCAAACGCAGCTCGCGCGTGCGCGGAACTTTATCGGACATCGGAAAAAGCGGTTAAAAACGGGTAGTTGATAATTGAAAATTGGGTAATGAAAAATTAAAGAAATGTTTTTCTTTTTATTTTCCATTGCCGATTATTCATTTTCCATTCAGTAAAAATTATGGCTGTTAGAAAGATCACCGAATATCCTGAAGACGTTCTGGCGCAAGTCGGAAAACCGGTGACGGAATTCGGCGAAGAACTCGAAAAACTGTGCGCCGATATGTTTGAAACGATGTACGATGCGGACGGTGTCGGGCTTGCCGCGCCGCAAATCGGTTTGAATCTGCGGCTGTTTGTGATGGATTGCGAAGACATCAAACTCATCGCGGCGAACCCGGAAATTGTTGAGACGAGCGGCGAGCAATCCGGTCAGGAAGGCTGCCTGTCGGTCGGAAAAGTTCCGGCGGTCGTTGCGCGTCCGATGCGCGCGAAATTAAGAGCGCAAAACGAAAAAGGCGAATGGTTTGAACGCGAAGCCGAAGGCTACGCCGCGCGCGCTTTTATGCACGAAACCGACCACTGCGACGGCAAACTTTTTATTGATCATCTGCCGAAAATGCGGCGCGATATGGTCGTGACGCGTTTCAAAAAAGATAAGAAACTGCGTTAATTTTTCGCGGTAAAAAATAATTAGATTTGAAAAAAGCGCGCGACAAAAGCAAGTTTTGTCGCGCGCTTTTTCTTTGTTTTCAAAACTCAAACTGTTTTATTCGCCGACAGTTTCTTTGATAAAAAGCGTTCGATAAACCGGCAGATTTTTTTCTTCGACCACCGTTTCTCTTTCAGTTTTGACAGGAAACGGATTTTCGGCAATTTCGATTTCGCGCAAATTCACGTTTTCGCGAAACAGTGCGAACATTTCTTCGGCGAGAAATTCGATGTCGGTTTGAACGAAAATTCGACCGTTTTCCGCGAGGCTTTTTATCACGACTTCGACTAATTCACGATTGACCATTCGGCGTTTAGCGTGTTTTTTCTTGAACCACGGATCGGGAAATTGAATCGTGACGGTTTGCAGAAGATTTCCGGGAATTTTAGCGAGCAAATCGCCGAGCGCGACCATCGCATTGCAGAATTCGTAATACAGATTCGGCAGATTTTCTTCGGCGGCGAGGCGATTCGCTTCCGTGACGAGCGGTTCGCGAATTTCGACGCCGATGTAATTAAAGTCTGGCTCTACACACGCCATTTTCAAAATGAATCTGCCGCGCGCGCAGCCGATGTCGAGATGAATCGGCAAGCTCGGATCGGCGAAAACGCTTTCAATTTCTATCGGCTGCGGCTTAAAAATATAATACGGCGAAAGCGGATTGACGTGCTGATGAACTCTGACTCTGGGCATTTTTGATTGTATAAAATTGATGGAAATTAACGCAGATAAATAGCGGGAATCGGAATTTGAATGATGCCGAGCAAAATCAAAATGCTGAAAATCGCCGTCGCAATAAATATTCCGAGCGCGGCGACGCCGATGATTTTTGTTATTTCATTTGTTTCGCGCGGATCTTTGTACAAATCGCCGGAAATCTGAACCGCGCCGTAACCTGCGCCGACGAGCAAGCCGCCGAGATGACCGAAATTATCAATATTCGGAATGACGGCGATGCCGAGAAACGCCATAAAACCGACGTTGAACAGCATATTTTTCAAGAATCCATCGGGCAGTAATTTGCGCCGTTTGAAACCGTAAACCGTCAAATATCCAAGAAATCCGACGATGCCGCCCGACGCGCCGACTGACGGAATTTCCGGCAGAAAAATCAAACTCAAAACGCCGCCGCCGATTGCCGCGAGCAGAAATACAATCGCTAAATGCGCGCGATTCGACAGCGTTTCGATCAATTTTCCCAACACGTAAAGCGCATAAGCGTTGAAACCGAGATGAACGATTCCGCCGTGCAGCGCCGCGCCGGTTAAAATGCGCCAATACTGACCTTCGGCAAAAAACTGTTTGACGAAACCGGCAAGCAAAACCGAATTGCCGCCGCCTTCGAGCAGCGAATTTTGCCCGTCGGCAAACAACTGCGCGAGAAAAACTGGCGCCAGCAACGCGATTAGAATCAAAGAGTAGAGCGGAAAAATTCTCGTCGCGCGCTGCACATTTTCATCTTCAACCGCTTC
>SXVE01000178.1 GCA_005790265.1 Acidobacteriota bacterium
CAAAACACCGGCTTGGTGACGTTTCACGGTCCGGTCGCCGCTTCAAATTTTTCCGAATACACGAAAAAACACGTCACAAACGCGCTGATGAATTCGTCGTCAGCGCCGTATAAAATTGAGCTTGCGCCCGAGAACGTCGCCAGCGAATCGAACCTTTTTAAAACCGAAACGATCACGCCGGGAAAATGTCGCGGCAAACTCACCGGCGGCAATCTATCCTTGCTCGCAGCTTTAGCGGGAACCGCTTTCGGCTTGCGCAATACGAAAGGCAAAATCCTGTTCCTCGAAGACGTCGGCGAACAGCCTTACCGCGTTGACCGGATGCTCACGCAGCTCAGGCAAACCGTCGATTTGCGTCAATTGGCGGGAATCGCGCTTGGCGTTTTTGAAGGCTGCAACCCGAAAGATGAAAACTCGCAGTCGCTGATTGAAGTCGTCAAAGACCGGCTCGGCGATCTTGGCATTCCCGTCATTTACGGGCTTTCGTTCGGACATATTCGCGATCAATTTACTTTGCCGATGGGAATCGAAGCTCAACTAGATGCTGAAACAGCGACGATGACATTTCTCGAAAGCGGCGTTGTTTGACGGTGCTTTTATCACCCGAATTGATGAGAAAACTCTCGCCGCGACGGATGATTACAGCATCAAATTTCTACTGTAAAATTGATTTATCAAGTCGGGAAAACCGACACGAAAATTCAAAGACAAGAGGGAAATATCAAAATGATCAATATCAGAAGAAGCGAAGAACGCGGCGGCGGAAATTACGGCTGGCTCGACACGAAATACACGTTTTCATTTAATAATTACTACGACCCGAACTTTATGGGTTTTCGCAATCTGCGCGTGATAAACGAGGATTTTGTGGAGGCAAATCAGGGTTTCGGAACGCACGGGCACGCTAATATGGAAATCATCACTTATGTGATTGAAGGCGCGCTCGCGCATAAGGATTCGACCGGCGGCGAAGAGGTTTTGCGACCGCACGAAGTCCAGAGAATGACCGCCGGAACGGGAATTCAGCACAGTGAATTTAATCCGTCGAAAACGGAAAAAGTTCATCTCTATCAAATCTGGATTTTGCCGGAAACAGATGGCTTAAAACCGGGCTACGAGCAAACTTATTTTGCGCCGGAAACAAAAAAAGGTCGCTTGAAACTGGTCGCTTCGCGCGGCGGCGATGACGGTTCTGTCAAAATTAACCAGGACGTGAAACTTTACAGCTCGATTCTGGCAAACGGCGAAACGGTTTCGCACACACTGGCGGAAAATCGCCACGCCTGGATTCAAATCGTCAAAGGCGCAATCAATTTAAATGGCGAAACTTTGAACGCGAGCGACGGCGCGGCGATCAGCGACGAACGGCTTTTGGAAATAAAATCGCTGGCAGATGACACGGAATTTTTGCTATTCGATTTGAATTGATTTTTGCAATTTACTCGAAACTAAACTGATAATGGAGAATCAAATTTTTGATTCTCCATTACTTTTTTATGAAGCAGATTCTGCCAAACTCGACAATCGGCGTTTTCGGAAGCGGGCAATTGGGGCGAATGTTCGCCATCGAAGCGAGAAAAATGGGTTATCGCGTGCATACGTTTTCGCCGGAATCCGACACGCCGACCGGACAAATCGCCGACTTTGAAACCGTAGCCGATTATGAAGATTTGGACGCGGTAAAACAATTCGCGCAAAGCGTCGATGTCGTCACATTCGAGTTTGAAAACGTGCCGTCCGTCTGCGTCGAAACAGCCGCCGAAATCGTTGCGGTTCATCCGCGCGGCGAAGTTCTGCACATCGCGCAAAATCGCCTGCGCGAAAAGACGTTTTTGCAGTCAAGCGGCTTTCCGGTAACCGCTTTCCGGCACATAAAAACTTCGGAAGATCTGGAAAAAGCCGTTGCGGAAATCGGCGTGCCGTCGATCTTGAAAACCGCCGGATTCGGCTACGACGGCAAGGGTCAGGCGAAAATAAAGTCAATCGAAGATGCGGCATCAGCTTACAAAAATCTTGAAAATCAGGAAGCTGTTTTAGAAGCGTTTGTCGATTTCGAACGCGAAGTTTCCGTCGTCGCAGCGCGCGATGCGCGAGGGAATTTCGCCAATTACGGCGTGATTGAAAACGCGCACGCAAATCATATTTTAGACGTGTCTTTCGCGCCGGCGTCGGTTTCTGAAAAAATCCGAAATGAGGCGATCGAGATCGCGCGCGGCATTTCAGAAACGCTCGATGTGGTCGGCGTGATGACGGTCGAATTTTTCCTGACCAAAGATGAAAAATTACTGGTCAACGAACTCGCGCCGCGACCGCATAATTCCGGTCATCTGACGATTGACGCCTGCGCGTCGAATCAATTCGAGCAGCAGCTGCGCGCCGTCTGCAATTTGCCGCTCGGTTCGACCGAATTTTTCCGATCGGCGGCGATGGCGAATCTTCTGGGCGATTTGTGGGACGCGGGCGAGCCGAATTACGCCGCCGCATTAGCCGATAAACAGGTTAGACTTCATCTCTACGGCAAACAGGAAGCCCGCCGCGGGCGCAAAATGGGACATTTAACGGCGTTGGCTGCCACAACGCGGGAAGCCGTCGAATTGGTGAAAAAAGCCCGAAAAAAATTAATCGCCCGTTAATATTAAAGTTTTTTCGCCAGCGCGATTCCCGCCGCGACACCGATGAAGCCGAGCGACACGCTCAGAATGAAATAGATGAAAGCCGTCGCGAAATTTCGTTCGCGAACGAGGTCGAAAATCTCCAGTTCAAATGTCGAAAATGTCGTGAATGCGCCGAGAAAACCGACGGTCAGGGCGAGCCGCAAATTTTCACTCGCCGGAAATTTTTCGGTAAAAATTATTAACAGGAAA
>SXVE01000179.1 GCA_005790265.1 Acidobacteriota bacterium
CGGACTTCCTTGATGTATTTCAGCGCGCGCGGCAGCAGTTCGATCAGCCTTGAGTCGGCCGACCCGGCCGGGATGCCGAAGGACTCGCAGATGGTGCCGGCGGAGATCGTCGCGCGGACGGCTTCGCAAGAGTGGATGCGCGGCGCCAATGCGGGCAATGCCCAATCGGAAAAGAAGCGGCTGGCAAATGGTGAAAGCTAAAATACCTGTCTTCAGAACAAACTTGAAAATTATGATCAATACCGTTTCCTGCGCTCCCGAAGAAGCCAAAGAACTCGTCAAAAAATTACGCCGTTTGAAAATCAGCTTTATGCTGTGGGGCGCGACCGGCGTCGGGAAATCCGAAACCGTGCGCCAGCTTGCCGCAGAAGTTAATGCCGAATTGCGCGACATCCGGCTGTGCCAGAAACAGCCGACCGACATCGGCGGTCTGCCCGCGCTCGACCACGAGACGCGCCAGACAGTTTTTTATCCGCCCGCATTTCTCGCCACGCGCGCGGACGGAAAAGCGGTCGTTTTGTTTTTCGACGAAATCTCGCTCGCGCCCGACGATACGAAAGGCGCAGTGTTGGGAATTCTGGAAGAGCGCAGACAAGGCAACGTCGAAATTCCCGATAACTGGATAATCGTCGCGGCGGGCAACCGACCCGAAGATTTGGCGAACGCGCGCGGTTTGGGAGCGGCGGCGAATCGCCGTCTGTTGCACATCGTCATTGAGCCGCAGCTTGAGGCGACGCTCGAACATTTCATAAAAATCAAAGTCGCGCCGGAAGTTCTCGCCTTCCTAAAAGTGTTTCCGCAGCATCTTTCGGGCGAAGAATCGGCGCGGACGCAAAAACACGAGCTTTACCCGCGCCCCGCGTCGTGGGAAAAAGTGTCGAATGTTTTAGGAGAATTGAGAGGAGCCGACAAACGCACAAAGCACACGGCAGTCGCTGGCATCATCGGCGATTCGGTTGCGGCAGAATTTATGCTGCTCGCCGAAGAAGTTAAAAATATGAAGTCGGTGGACGAGCTGCTGGAAATTCAGCGCGGGAGCCCGTCGAAAATCGGCAGGTTTTTGCCCGATACGGTCAACGGCTTATACGCGCTGTCGTTCGCCGTCGCCTCGCGTGTGAGCGAGGAAACTGCGGTTGAATTGCTGGAACTAGTCAACCGTTTCGACGAGCAACGCGACGAGCGTTTTGCAGCCTTGCCGATGCGCGATTTGCAGACGATGGCGGGCAGCCTTCTGCTCGAAAAAATCTGGAAGGCGGGCTGGAAAGTCGAACAGTCGGAAGCCTTTTGGCGATACAACGAAAAGCGCGAAGCCGCAGCGGGCGGAAGTCAGAATACGGCGGAAGCCGTCAACGCAGCAACTGTTGCAACTGCCGCCGCCGTTTAACCAAATTCCGACTTCGCTTTATAAAAGACGCGAAATTTTAACGATGATGCTCGAAAGATTAAACCGCGCCCGGTCGAGACGGATGCGCCCGGATTTGGAAGCGGCGATTGAATATTTGCCCGGTTTGGCGAGTCTTGCGCTGTGGTGTCGTTTTAGCGATACGGACGAAGATGCAATCGCCTTTACCGACGGCAACACGATTTACGCCGGCGCGGGTTACGAAAAATTCGACGCTCAGGAGCGCCGGTTCATCTGCCTGCACGAAATTCTGCACGTCGCGCTTTGTCATCCGCAGCGATTCGCCGAACTCGAAAGACGTGATGCGTCATCATTCGACCCGAAGCTTTTGAACATCGCCGCCGATGCCATCATCAACGACTCGCTCGAAAATTTAACCGGTCTGAAAACGCCAGCCGACGCTTGGACGCTTTCGAGAATCTGGCAGTGTCTCGAAAAAGCGGAAGACGCAGGCGATCCGCAAGCCGCGGCTAAAATCAGCGCCTCGTATTACTCGTTCAGCGCGTCGGCTAAAGTGAGAAAAATTGCGAATTTAACTCGCGCCGAATTCGTTCGGGCAAGCCGCTGGTCGTGCGAGGAACTTTATTATTTTCTGAAGTCGCAAGCCCGAAGCCAATCGGCGTTTTATGGATTTCTAGTCGAGGCGGGCGAGCGCGACAGCCTCGCGGGAGATTTGCGCCCGGAAACGTGCGAAACGTGCAAACCGTGCGATTCGCAATCTAAGCCAGCGGAAACGAATGAAGAGAAGCGAAATTGGCAGCAGCGTCTAAGTCTTCTGCGCGGCAGCCTGCCGGAAACGATTGACAGGCTCGCCAAAGAGATGCCGCGCGTCGAAACGCCTTGGGAGCAGATTTTTTGCTCGATTGTTCAGACGGCTTTTCAGGAAGCAACTCAAAATAATTACTCGCGCCCGTCGCGGCGATGGCTCGCGCTCGAAAAAGACTACAAAACTCAAGCCGGCGTGAATCTGCCGTTTGCGCCGGACACAATCAAAAAGCGCGGAACGCGGCTCGCCGTCGCGCTCGACACATCAGGTTCGATTGACGAAGGACTGCTCGGCAGGTTCTTAGCCGAAATCGCCGCGCTTGTAGCGTTTAATCAGCGAAATTTAGTTTTGCTCGTCGGCGATGCAGCAGTTCACAAAATCGTTGAAATTGATTGGCGTGATGCCGGTAGCGAGCTGTCGGTGCTTCGTTACACGGGCGGCGGCGGAACGGATTTTCGCCCGCTCATCGAAGCTGCTGCCCAATATGAACCGGACGCGCTCGTTTATCTGACAGACCTTTACGGCGAAACCGGCGACGAGCCGGATTTTCCGGTCATCTGGGCTACCTACGGCGCGGCGGGAAAAGCCGCGTGGGGCGAGCAAATCCATTTGAAATAGCGATTTTCCGAATCAAAACTTCATATCGTCTGCGCTCGGTTGATTATTTTCGATGAAAAATTCAAGCGGCGAGAAAGCGTGCGAATTTCAAATTCAACTTTGAAAGCTAAACATTGCTTTCCGAGTCTCGAATGGAAAACGAAATCAAACTTTCAACTTTGCGCGAGCGATTCCGCC
>SXVE01000017.1 GCA_005790265.1 Acidobacteriota bacterium
TTCGTTCCGACATCAGACACGAATGATGTTTACCAAAACACACGCGTCGCGGTTATTAATAATACTTTTATTTGCTTTAGTGATCAGCGGCTGCATCAAGCCGAGCGACAAAGTTGAACGGGCGAAACTGCTGAAAACGGAAAATGCCGCACAGTCTGATTTGGAAAAAGAAGTCAATCGTTTGGCGCAGGTAAATTCGATGCGCGCCAAAATGGACTTGAAATTTGAAGACAATTCCTACGCCGAAATCGGGCTTGCCGAAAAATATAAAACCGCTGACGGCGAAGTCGTCATTCAGCGTCCGGCAAATATTCTGCTTAAAGTTCAAATTCCGATTATCAAATCGGACGTTGCCCAAATGACGTCCGACGGCGAAAAATTTCGCGTCGCTGTTTTACAGGACGGCGGCAGCGGGAAATACAAAAAATTCGTCGTCGGCAGCAATAACGCCGATTATTCCGCGCTTCAGGAAAACTTGAATGCGATGGATTTGGACGATGCCAAAGCCATCAAACAAAACGTCAACGCTTTTGCCAATCTGCGCCCGCAGCATTTTACCGACGCAATGCTGATTCGCCCGATTGATACCACGAAAAACTTTTACGTCCAAAGCACGATTCTCGAAGACGAACAGGATTTATCGGTGCAGAAAAAATCTCCGCTCCGCCGAGTTTTGCGCGGCTATTATTTGCTTGACGAACTGCATAAAAACGACGACGGCAGTTTGAGCGTAATGCGCCGTTTTTGGTTTGATCGCGTCGGCGGAATTCGTCTTGCGCGTCAGCAAATTTTTGATTCCAAAGGAGAAATCGAATCGGATATTACTTACGGCAACACCGGAAATTTGAGCGAATCGAGCGATTATGCAAATCTGCCTTTGCGCATCGAGGTTACACGACCGAAAGAAAAATATAAGATGAGTTTGACGTATCAATCGCCGGCGAGCGTTTCAATCGGGAAAAATTATCCGGCGACGGCTTTCGTTCTCGAAAATTCGTGGGGTTTGGAAGAAGTTAATCTCGACGAAAAGCTCGTTCAGGCGAAAGGTCGGAAAGGCGATACTGTGATGCGCCAACCGGAAGCAAAAGTGCAGGCGCAGTAATTTTTGATGAAAACGATTTTACAAACCGATAATTTAACCAAAACATACAGAACCGGGAAGGTGGAAACGCACGCATTGCGCGGCGTTTCCATTGATATTAAAGCCGGAGAATTTGTCGCCATTATGGGACAATCCGGCTGCGGAAAATCAACGTTGCTGCATCTTTTGGGCGGACTGCTTTCGCCGTCGAGCGGCAGAATAATCATTGACGGCGAAGATATTTCAACTGTTACCGACGCGGTAAGAACCGACATTCGGCGGCGCAAAATCGGATTCGTTTTTCAGCGTTTTAATCTTTTCCCCACTCTGACGGCGGAAGGAAACTTGAAACTCGCGGAAAAAATTCATTCGGGCAACGGCGGAAATCAGGAACGCCGCCACGAAGTTTTGCGGCTTTTGAAACTCGAAAACCGGATGCATCACAAACCGGTCGAAATGTCCGGCGGCGAACAACAACGAGTGGCGCTCGCCCGCGCAATCATCAATTCTCCGGCAATTATTTTAGCCGACGAGCCGACGGGAAATCTCGATTCGGAAAATTCGGAAATCGTGCTGAATATGTTTCGCGAATTGAATGACAAATTCGGACAAACGATTATAATGATTACGCACAACCCGGAAGCGGCGGCGCATTGTTCGCGCACGATTCAAATGCGCGACGGCACAGTAATTTAGTCAATGACGAATTAACAATTACGAATTACGAAAAGCGATTGAACGGCTACCGCTAAATATTCGATTGCCAACCGACAAGAGTTTTAATTCGTAATTCGTAATTTTCCCGTATTTTGGTATGAAAAACATCATCGCCTGGAGATACGAGCGCGGAAGCTGGCAGTGGGATGTTTTATGTCTTTTAATCATCGCGTTTATTTTTCTGACGCCGAAAGCGTGGTTTGATAAACGCGAAAAACTGGCAACGCAAACTTCGCGGCTAATCGTCAAAGCACAGGATTTTTCGCCGGAAAAAAGCGAAATGGAGCGGCGCGTGAGAGATTTGAGCGGCAACGCCAACGCCGAAATTCTCGCAATGCGCGAGCGAAAAAACTCGACCGGCGAAGTTTTTTACGAAATTGATATTAGATAAATTTTGACGCCGAGCAAATTTAATTCTGAGTTTCCGCATCAAAACCTTTTTTGAAACTTTCACGGAGTAGATTCTATTTATGAGTAAAATTTTACGATTCGGTTTAATCGCATTTGTTTTGACATTCGTTTTTAATGTTGCCGCCGTTACGGAAACGAACGCGCAAGGCGCATTGCAGGAAATTTTGAACAGAATGGACGAACACAACAAACTGCTCAAAACTCTGCAGGCGAATATTAAAATGGACAAACTGAATGCTCAATTAGGCGAGCACGACGTAACCGAAGGCGCGATTAAATACTTGCCCGGCGCGAGCGAAAAAAATATCTACGTGCGAATTGACTGGGAAAAACCAATCGTTGAACATTTAGCGGTTGCCAACGGTCAGTATGTTTTATACACGCCGCGACGACAACAGGCGATTGTCGGAAAAGTTGATAAAGCGCAGGGAAACGCGAAAGCCAACGGCGCGCTTGGTTTTATGGGAATGAACAAAGCGCAGCTCAAAGCCAACTACAACGTAAAATATATCGGACAAGAAAATGTCGAAGGCGGAATTCCAACGATTCACCTCGAATTGACGCCGAAAAATGCGACTTCATATAAATCGGCGGATATTTGGATTGATGGCAACGGAATGCCGGTGCAGGCGAAAGTTACGGAAAAAAATAACGATTCGACCACGATTTTGTTGAGCAGATTGCAGAAAAATATGAAAATTTCCGGCAGTGATTTTACTGTCAAACCGCCCAAAGGAACAAAAATTATCAACGGTTAATTTTTTTACAACAAGAAAA
>SXVE01000180.1 GCA_005790265.1 Acidobacteriota bacterium
CAAAACCGAGGGCGCGAAAGCGTAAATTAACAGGTAAAAACAAAATTTTGACAAGGAGAATTTAATTGAAAATGAGAACACACACGAAAGAGACACAAGCGACTTTGACACCGTCGGACGCGCTGAAATATCTGCACGAAGGCAATTACCGTTTCGTCAACAACCTGAAATCGAATCGCAATCTTTTGCAGCAGGTTAATGAAACGCGCGACGGACAGTTTCCCTTCGCCACGATTTTAAGCTGCATTGACAGCCGCACTTCGGCGGAACTCGTTTTCGACCAGGGTTTGGGCGATATTTTCAGCATTCGCATCGCGGGCAACATCATCAACGAAGATATTCTCGGCAGTATGGAATTCGCCTGCAAAATCGCCGGATCAAAGTTGATTGTCGTTCTCGGACACAGCAAATGCGGCGCGATTAAAGGCGCGTGCGACAACGTGCAGCTCGGCAATCTTTCGACCTTGCTCAACAAAATTCAGCCGTCGGTTTATTTCGAGCGCGAAATCGTCGAAGACCGCACTTCGTCAAACGGTGAATTCGTCAACAACGTCGCGCACATTCAGGTGAAAAGAAGCGTCGAAGCGATTATCGAGCGCAGTATGATTTTGCGCGAAATGATTGCGGAAAAGAAAATCGGCGTGATCGGCGCGTTTTACGATGTCGAAACCGGAACGGTCGAATTTATGGAAGACACGTTTATGTTCGGCGAAATCAAACACGTCTATCTCGCGGTTGACGGCGAATTGACAACCGGCAAAGAAACCGAAGAAACGACGGCGGCAACTGCCGGATAATCCGAAACAAACGAATCAGGGCAGGTTGGAAAAAGGCGAGTCACGCTCCCGCCTTTTTCCTTTTTTTTATTCGGTTAAAACGTCAATCAGCAAATCAATTTCCTCTTTTTTAACGCAGAGCGGCGGTAGCAGACGCAAAACTTTCGCATCGCTCGAAGTTCCGGTGATAATTTTACGCGCGAGCAGTTTTTCGTGAAACGGTTTGCAGTTTTCGGCGAATTCGATGCCCAAAAGTCCGCCTTCGCCGCGCAAGCCGACGACTTGTTCGACTTCTTTTAAGCGTTCGCGCAAATAATCGGCGATTTCCGCGATATTAGAACGCATTTCGTCCGTTTCAATCGCTTCAATCGTCGCCGCAACCGCCGCCATCGCGAGCATTCCGCCGCCGAAAGTCGTGCCTAAATCGTTTGTTTTAATCACTTCCGCAATGCAGTCGTTGACTAAACACGCGCCGACCGGAACGCCGCTGCCCAAACTTTTTGCCAGCGTGATAATGTCGGCTTCAACGCCGCCCGCGAGTTCCGAACCGCTGAAAAACCAGTTTCCTGTGCGTCCGATGCCGGTTTGCACTTCATCGAAAATCAAAACGATGCCGTGTTCATCGCAGATTTCGCGCAAACCTCGAAAAAATTCCGGCGCGGCGGTGGTCACGCCCGCCATTGACTGAATCGGTTCGAGCATTATCGCCGCCGTTTCTCTATCTGCCAATTCGCGCACCGATTCCAAATCGCCGAATTCGGCGCAGACGTGACCGGGCACGTTCGGTTTGCCGATTTCGCGATATTTTCCCAGAAACGTCGCCGAAATCGCGTCCGCCGTGCGCCCGTGAAAACCGCCGGAAAACGTGATGACTTTTTCGCGTTTCGTCGCAAAACGCGCCATGCGCATCGCGTTTTCGTTCGCTTCCGTTCCCGAATTGCAGAAAAACGCTTTCGTTATCGAATCAGGCGCAATCGAGACCAGTTTTTCCGCCGCTTTCGCGCGCGTTTCCGAATAAACCAGATTTGAATAAAACAAAACCTTTTCGGCTTGTTTTTTGAGCGCTTCGACAACGAGCGGATGCGCGTGTCCGGTCGCGCAAACCGCGTGTCCGCCGTAAAGATCGAGATATTTCTCGCCGTCGCTCGTTTCCACCCAACAGCCTTTGCCGGTTTCGACGGCGATGTTCATTTTCGCGTAAGTCGCGACTTGAAACTGTTCTTCCAATTGTTCGATTTCAGTAAATTTCATAAGATTTTTAGCCACAGAGAACACCGAGTTCACAGAGAAAATCTTTTGATGCCGTCAACGAGTCGCGAAGCGCCGAAATTAATCAGCAGACCGCGTTTCAATCCGGTCGCTTTCAAATAAGACAAAATCTGCGCTGAAGCGACTTCGGGAAGTTTTGACAGCGATTTTATTTCGACGATCACTTCTCTCTGAATTAACAAATCCAGTCTTTGTCTTTTGATAACTTTCCCTTTATAAACAACCTCAATTTCGGTTTGTCTTTCAAAAGCAATTTCGCGCAGAGATAATTCGTGACAAAGTGCTTCTTCATAAATTGATTCGAGCAGACCGGAACCCAAAACGCGATGAACTTCAATTGCCGCGCCGATAATATTCTGTGTGAGAAAGTCGTTCATGAAAAGTTTTTGCCACAGAGGACACAGAGAACACGGAGAAAAAGAGAGTTTTTAAAGAACACTTTATGACTTTTTATCAAATTTCAAATGAATGTAAGTTAAGAATTAAACATCGAAATCCAAAGCCTCCAAAATCTTCCTCCGTGTTCTCCGTGTCCTCTGTGGCTAAATTTTCCGCTGCATCACCCAATCCGTCTGCGGATCGCTGCCGAGTTGAAAAACGTGTTCGCCGCATTTCTCGAAGCCGAATTTTCGGTAAAATTCCTGCGCGCGGTAATTGAATTCCCAGACGCCGAGCCATGCCGTTTCGCGGTGGTTTTCGGCGGCTAATTCAAAGAATTTGAGCATCAGATTTTTACCGACGCCTTTGCCGATAAATTTATCGAGCGCGTAAAGTCGGCACAGTTCAATCGTTTTTTCGCCCGCAATGCAGTCTTCGCGCGAATCGAATTTGATTTTCGCGTAACCGGCAGCTTCGCCGTCAATTTCGGCGATTAAATAGACGGTTTTTGCTTCCGCCAGATCGCTTTCAATCGCGCGGACGGAAAACGCTTCGTTCATATAAACGCGCATATCGTCCGGGTGATTTGCGGGATGATCGGCAAATGCTTCATCAAACGACTGCCAGCCGATGCGCGCCAAAACTTCCGCGTCGGCAGCGTTTGCGCGGCGAATTTTGAGCGGTAACTTTTCTTTTTTTGTTTCTTCCTGCACGGTTTTTTTGTTTTTATTTCAGATATTTCGCCAGCGCCGCGCGCCAGATCGCGTAGCCTTCGGGTTTCATATGCAGACGGTCGCCGAGGTAAAGTTCTTCGCGCGGTTCGCCGTTCGCCGTCAGCATTTCGTTCCAGATGTCGGCGTAAATCAGACGTTTATTTTTGGCAGTTTCAGCTTTGACGAGCGCGTTCAACTGCTGAAACTTTGTCCAA
>SXVE01000181.1 GCA_005790265.1 Acidobacteriota bacterium
ACAACGCTCCTTTCTGTTTTAGCCAGCACTGCAAAATATAAACACTAGGCAACGCAGAATTTGTGCATTGCGACAGCGATAAGTTTCGACGTTCGGTTATCAATATCAAACTCGGGGTTAACTTCGGTAAATTCGATCAATTTCGTATTAATTAATTTGGCGGCAAATTGGACTAGCGTTAAAAATTCACCGGCGCGTAAGCCAAAAGGATTGGGCGACGATGAGCCCGGCGCTTCGGAAGAACGAACGGCGTCAATATCAAAACCGAAAAATGTGCTGAGCGATGAACTGTGGTTAATGAATTTTTGACGAATTAATTCTCTAATTTCCAAATCTGCCGTTTCGCGCGAACGCAGTTGGTCAAGGCTAATCAGATTGACTCCCAAGTTTTGCAGGTAACGGTAATAAACCGGCGAAGCGAGCTGCGGCTGAAAACCGATTTCGTAAAAATATTCGGGCTTCAAAAACTTTTCTTCAAGCAACTGACGATACGGCGTTCCGCTGTTGCGCGGCTGATCGGCACGCACGTCGAAATGCGCGTCAATATTGATTGCCAGCCAATTAGAGTTGCCGAAAACTTCCGACATTGCGCAGCCGTCCGGGTAAGACAAATCGTTTCCGCCGCCGAGCGAGATGATTCTTTTCCCGTCGCGCAAAATCTGCGTGACGATGCGGCAGTGGGTTTCGTGAGTTTCTTCGAGAGAATTACCGATTTTAGTGTTGCCGAAATCGAAAATTTTCGATTTAATGCCGAACGGCGTTAATTTATAAAATTCGCGCCGAATCGCATCCGGCGCGTGTCGCGCGCCTTCGCGTCCGCCGTTTCGCACGACGCCTTCGTCTTGCGGACAGCCGATAATGACGACGTTTGCTTTTTCATAGTCGGTTTCTGCGGTCGTAACGATTTCGCCGAGACGGACGTCATTGCGATCATTGCGGCGGTAAAATAATTCTTCAGCGGGGCGATTGGCGGCTTGAAATATTTCGTTCATAATTTGCGAAAAGAAATGCGGTCGGTTATAAATGTAGATTGTAAAACATTTTCAGGATCGTTAAAAGATTTTCGTGAAAGATACCGAAAAACAAATGTTGGAAAATAATGCAGTTTGCTGGCGACGCGACGCGATTCTTTCGTTGTCTTAAAAAGCGTCTAAGCTGCTCAAATAAAGACTTTAGAGGTGAATCGCTGTTAAAATATAATTTTAGCAGCGATTTTTATTTTTTTTATAAATTCAACAGACGGTTACATATCAAGTTTATGCAAATAAGTGGCACAAAAGGCGTAATTCGTCCGGCGTGGATTTTGCCGACGCTCGCGCGAACCGACGAAGAACCGCCGAAAGGATTAAAAAATATTCTGCTTCATTTGATGAAAGGGCAAAATATCGAACGCGCTGAAGCGAAGCATTTGCTCGACGAACTGTTTAGCGAAAACGCGACCGACACGCAGATTTCCGCCGCGCTCGTTGCGCTCGCTATCAAAGGCGAAACCGTCGAAGAACTAGCTGGAATGGCGGAAGCGATGCGCGATCATTCGGTCAAAATCAATTCGATTCACGCGGATTTTATTGACACGGCGGGAACCGGTTCGAGCAAAGTCAAAACTTTCAACGTTTCGACCGCCGCCGCTTTCGTTATTGCGGGCGCAGGTTTGCCGGTTGCCAAACACGGCAGCCGCGCCGCGACTTCGCTTTCGGGAAGCGCCGATGTTCTCGCCGCGCTCGGCGTCAATGTTTCAGCGAGCCGAGAAATTTCCGAGAAATGTCTCAACGAAATCGGTATCTGTTTTATGTTCGCGCCGCAGTATCATCGTTCGACTGCGCGCGTCGCCGCCGTGCGCCGCGAACTCGGCGTGCATACGACGTTTAACTTATTGGGTCCGATGACAAATCCGGCTGCGGCGCCGTTTCAAATTATGGGCGTCTGGCATAAAGATTTGGTTGCGCCGATTGCCGAAACTCTGCGCGCGCTCGGAACGCGGCGCGCTTTTGTCGTTCACGGACTCGACGGACTCGACGAGATTACGATTTCCGCTAAAACTTTCGTCGCCGAAGTAACGCCCGAATATCTGAAATTCTTTGAAATCGCGCCGGAAGATGTGGATTTCGAGCGTGTTTCCGTCGAAAATCTGCAAAATTTGCGCGGCGGAGATGCCGAACAAAACGCGGCGATTATTAAGGAAGTATTAGAAAACAAACGCTTTGACGCGGCGCGTTCGCTAGTTTTAATAAACGCGGCGGCGGCGATTTTTGTCGGCGGAAAAGCGGAAAATTTGCGCGACGCCGTAAAAATCGCAACGGAAAGTTTGGAAAGCGGCGCGGCTCTAGAAAAATTGTATTTATTAATTGAAAAAACAAAAGAATAATGTTTTTAACGGAAATCATCGAATTAAAAAAGAAACGTCTCGCAATCGCCAAAGCGAACCGCAATTACGACGACTTAAAAACGGCGGCAATCGCCAAACGAAAAACCGCGAAAAGTCATTTTCTGCGTGAAAAATTGCAGCGCGACCGAATTAACATCATCGCCGAAATCAAACGCGCGTCGCCGTCGAAAGGCTTGATTAATGATAAAATTCATGTCGCGGAAACAGCGCGAAATTACGAAACGGGCGGCGCGTGCGCGATTTCGGTTTTAACCGAAGAAGACAAATTTCAGGGAAGTTTGGACGATTTGCGAGTCGCGAAAAACGCCGTTGAAATTCCGATTTTGCGCAAAGATTTTATTTTTGACGAATTCCAAATCTATGAAGCCGCCGAAGCCGGCGCGGACGTGATTTTGCTGATCGCGGCGATGCTCGACGATGAAACTTTGACGAGATTACACGACTTAGCTGAAAAAGAATTAAAACTCGACGCGCTCGTTGAAGTTCATACGCTGGAGGAATTAGAACGCGTCAAACGAACGGAAGCGAAAATCATCGGCGTTAACAATCGCGATTTGCACACGTTCCAAGTTTCGCTCGATGTCTCGCGTGAATTGATAAAACACGCGCCGCAAGATGCGCTGATGATTACCGAAAGCGGAATTACTAAGAAGGAAGAAATTCTCGAATTGCACAAACTCGGCTTTGCGGGATTTCTAATCGGCGAAACTTTAATGCGAAGCGGCAACGCAACGGAAGAATTGAAAGAATTAGCCACGAATAACACGAATAACACGAATAAGAATTTATAAAAGGTTTTCATTCGTGTTATTCGTGTAATTTGTGGCTAAAAAATCTTATGACGAAGGTTAAAATTTGCGGCATTACAAATCTTGAGGACGCGCTTTTGTCGGCGAAATTCGGCGCTGACGCGCTCGGTTTTAATTTTTACGCGAAAAGTCCGCGTTACATTGCGCCGGAAAAAGCGCGCGAAATTATCGAACAATTGCCCGAAAAAGTTTTGAAAGTCGGCGTTTTCGTTAATGAAAATCTGGAAAAAATAATCGAAATCGCGCAAACCGCCAAACTCGACGCGCTCCAACTGCACGGCGAAGAAACGCCCGAATTTGCGCGCGAATTAAAGACGAAAACGAATCTCGAAATCATCAAAGCCTTTCGCGTGTCGCCCGAATTTAAACCGGAAGACGTTTTGCAATATGAAGTTGACGCGATTTTGCTTGATGCTTATTCGCCCAAAGAACAC
>SXVE01000182.1 GCA_005790265.1 Acidobacteriota bacterium
GTCAGGGCTTTTTTCTCCTGTTCAGACAATTTGTTAACGAATCCGTCCGGCGCAAAACCGACGATTCTTTCCGCCTCACCGTCTTTGTTTTGCGCTGTGCCGAAATCGGCAATTCTTGTCGAAGCCGCTGCACTTTCATTAAACGTCGCGCGCAAAACGGCGATATTTTCGATTAATTTTTTAGCGGAATTTTCGTTTAAGTGATTTTCGGCGGCGAGAAATTGTTCGAGTTCGTGAGCAGTGCGGGCAGTGTTTTCCAGACCGAAAGTTTGCGCCGTGCCTTTTATCGTGTGAAGTAAGCGAAAAGCTTCGCGCCGGGTCTGATCGGAAAAATTTTCGTTTAAGGCGCTTTCCAGCCGGTCAAGCCGTTCGACGGATTCGGCGAAAAAATAATCTCGAAAGTCATTCATTCGGCTTGCGCGGTCGAAACTTGTGTTTTTTCGGTTGGTTCGGAAGAAGTTTTACCGTTAGAAGTTTTTTCTAAATCGTGTTTGATTGCGTCCAAAATGCCGTTGATAAACTGCGTCGCTTCAAAAGTCGAAAACCGCCGCGCGATTTCCAAGGCTTCGTTGATGATTACCGTGTGCGGCGTTTCTTCAAACAAAAACTCGTAAACCGCGAGCCGCAGGACATTGCGGTCAACAATCGCCATTCGCTCGATGCGCCAGTGTTCGGCGCGCGTTTTAATGCGGGCGTCAATCGTGTCGAGTTGGCGCAACGTGCCGAGAACCAGATTATTGGCAAACTCCTGCGTTTTTTCGTCGAGCACGACCTCGCCGAGTTCGTTCCAATAGTGATTCGTCAAAGCGCTTTTCGGCGCTTTTCCGACATCGGCTGCAAATAACATTTGCAAAGCACATTCACGCGCTTTACGTCGTGTACCCATAACGCTTATTTCTTTATCAAACGACGTGCGGAAAAACTTTTTCCTTGCCTTTCGGCTGTTTTTCTCCGCCGTCCATCTCTCTGTGTAAATTAACGACTTCGATTGCTGCCATCGCTACTTCAAAACCTTTGTTGCCGGATTTTACGCCGGAACGATTGATCGCCTGTTCGAGCGTTTCGGTTGTCACGACGCCGAACAAAATCGGCACGCCGGTCTGCATCGAAGCGTGCGCCAAACCTTTTGCCGCTTCGCCGGCGACAAAATCAAAATGCGCCGTCTCGCCGCGAATGACCGTTCCGATGCCGATCACAGCATCAAATCTGCCGCTTTGCGCGGCTTTTAAAGCTGTTAAAGGCAGCTCGTACGAACCGGGAACTTTGAAAATTTCCACGGCGTCTTCGCTTGCGCCGAGCCGCTCGAGCGCATCGAGCGCGCCTTCAACTAATTTTGATGTCAGGAAATCATTCCAGCGCGAAGCGACTATCGCAAAACGAAAACCGGCGGCGTTTAATATTCCCTGATGAACTTTAGGCTGCAAAATCTTCCACCTCAATACCGAGCAAAATTGCCAATCCTAAGTATAGAAACGTGCCAAACGATTGACAAGCGTCGAAAACATTTTACTCGTAACTGCGCCAAACAATCGAGAATTTTCGATTTTCGCGGCTGCCGCTTCGTCAGTTTTTCTCGTTTTTTCGCCAATTGTTTGGAGCGACACTGCGTGACCGTGTTAATATTTAAGCGAAATTCCGCCTTATGAATACTGCTCAAAGCGAAGAAATTCTCATTATCGAAACGCCGGAACGCGTGTCGCTTGCCTTTGCGCTGGCGTCTATCGGCAATCGTTTTTTAGCGGTAGCGATTGATCATTTTATTCAGTATTTGACGATTTTTATCGCCGTCTGGGCATTTTCCAGTTTGAGCGGAACCGGAAGCGGCAACGAATCCGAAACGCCCGCGCAAATATTTCAGGAAATGCCGAAATGGACGATTGCGCTTTTGATTCTCGTCGCTTTTTTGATATTTTCCGGCTATTTCATATTGTTTGAGTGGCTCTGGAACGGACAAACGCCCGGCAAAAGACTGCTCAAACTGCGCGTGATTCGCGAAGACGGTCGCCCGATTACGCTTTGGGAAGCGGTGGCGCGAAATATTCTGCGAATTTTCGACGCCGTTCCCGGTTTCGCACTGCCCGTTTATTCTATCGGTTTGATTTCGATTTTTGTCAGCCGCCGCGATCAGCGCATCGGCGATTTATTCGCCGGAACGGTCGTCGTTCGCGAACGCGTTGACGAAGCGCCGACATTTGACGAAACTTTTTCCAATCCGGTCAGTGACGCCGCTTTTCGCCGCGTGCAAAAACCGGTCGTTTTTCGCGCCGATCTTCAATCGCTCAATGAAGATGAAATCGAAGTTGTCGAAAGTTTTCTGCGCCGCCGCTGGGATTTAAGCGACCGACATCGTCTATGGATGGCGTGGCGCGTCGCGCTGCCGATTATGTACAAACTCAAACCGGCTTACGAGCTGGAAAATTTCAGCTACGAAGGCTTTTTGGAAGAAATCGTTCATCGTTATCATACCAAGCAAAGATTTTTGAACTAATTTTGGTAAGACTCAAAACGCCGTGTTACTTTATCTAAATAAAATCTTTGTTTTTCAAACTGATTTTCAAATTAAATAGTGAAAAGAAACATATTAGTAACGGGCGGAGCGGGATTTATCGGTTCGCATTTAGTCGAGCGTTTGGTTGCGGACGAACTGTGCGAAGTTTCAATCGTTGATAATTTCAATCGTTTCTACGCGCCGGAAATTAAACGCCGCAATGTTGAAAATTTTCTCGCGCTGCCGAATTTTTATTTGTACGAAGCCGACATTTGCGAATCGGCGGAAATGCGTCAAATTTTTGCCGCCCGAAAGTTCGACGCGATTGTTCATCTGGCAGCGTGGGCGGGCGTTCGTCCGTCGCTCGAAAATCCGGCTTTGTACGTCAAAACCAATGTGGACGGCACATTAAATCTGCTCGAATTAGCCAAAGAGTTCGGCGTTCGGCAATTTATCTTTGGGTCTTCCAGTTCGGTTTACGGCGTTAATTGTCAGGTTCCGTTTACGGAAAATGATAAAATCGCGCGCCCGATTTCGCCGTATGCGGCGACCAAAGCGGCGGGCGAACTGCTTTGTCACACTTACGCGCATTTATACGATATTCGCGCGGTTTGCCTGCGCTTTTTTACGGTTTACGGCGCGCGTCAGCGTCCGGATTTGGCGATTCACAAATTCTCGCAATTAATCTGGCAAAACAAACCGATTGCGATGTTCGGCGACGGCACGACGCGGCGCGATTACACATATATTGACGATATCGTTTCCGGCGTCTGCGCGGCAATTAATTACGACCGAACCGCTTATGAAGTAATCAACTTGGGCGAATCGCAAACGATTGAATTGAAAAGATTAATCGAACTTTTAGAAATAAGTTTGGGCAAAAAAGCGATTATCGAACAACACGAAATGCAGCCGGGCGACGTTCCGCTGACGTTCGCCGATATTTCCAAAGCGAAGAAATTATTAAACTACAATCCGCAAACGAAAATCGAAGACGGCATTCCCAAATTCACTCGCTGGTTTCTCGAAAATCAACGCTCGGCTTTGACCGAAAGCGTTTAATAAAAGCGCGCATCTAATGTTAAAAAAGGCGGAAGCCGTGTTATTTAGACCGGCTTCCGCCTTTTTTTGTTTTTGAATTTTTACGAGCGCTTTGCAATTCTTAACAAAACATTTACTCGCGCAAAAGCATATTTTCGCGGCGGCGCGGCATCTGAAAAACAAGTTTGCAGATTTTATTTCAGAGGTTTTTTATGTTTGCCATGCGCTCTACTATTTTTTCGGCTTTTCTCACGATTTTGTTTCTTTTTTCGATCACGGCTTTTGCTCAATCAGGACGGCAAACGCCGACTCCGACGCCGGATGTTGATACTGAGAAAGTATTCACCGAAGAAATCAAGCTCAACGTGCTGGCTTTTGACGAAGCCGGAGCCTTCGCGTCGGGCGTTAAAAAAGAAGATTTGGTTGTGACGGAAAATAACGTTTTGCATCAAGCGTCGAGCATTCGCCGAATTCCCGCAAACGTATTAATTGTAATGGATACGGGCGGCGAAATGCGCCAGATGAAAAGCCTCGATCAAACTCGCAAAACGGCGAGCGCCATTGTTCGCGCGCTTCGCGATGATGATTCGGTTGCCGTTTTGCAGTATCACGACAAAGCCGAAATCGTCGCCGAATGGACGCATGATAAAACCGCTGTTTTAAACGTTCTGAATAAAAAAACAAACTTCGGCAAACGCTCGGTTTTTGTCAATGCGCTCAATCTCGCCACCGAATTTTTGCGGAAAAATCCGCTCGACAATAAACATATCGTTTTGATTACGGACGGAACCGACAGCGTTTCAACCGAACCGGAAAAGTCGGCGGCGATGCGCCGATTGCTTTCGACCGATATTAACGTTCATGTCATCAGTTACACGAAAATGGAAACGACCGATATTGAACCGCGCACGAAAGGTGTTTCCAAAACTCCGCCGCCGCGCGCGATGCCGCCGGAAATCGCGCAAACGCTGCCAAACGGCGCGCGCGATCAAGCAACCGCTGTCAGAATCGGTCCGACAATTAATCTTGACCGCGAAATGTTGAAAAAACTGCGCGAACGCAAACAAGATTTGGTAACGAGCGAAAAAGCGCTGTCGGATTTGGCGGAAAACACGAACGGCGAATTTATTCTTCCCGAAACAAAAGAAGAAATGCTCGAAAAATCGGCGCTCGTCGCGCGAATTATTGATTCGAGTTACGTCGTGACATACGAACCGAAACGCGCTCTCGCCGACGCGCCCGCCAACGAAGAACGCAACATCGAAGTAACGTCAAAACGCAACGGTTTAATCGTACAGGCGAAACGCAAATTGATCTTGCTGCCGGAAAATCAGCGATAAAAAACTCTTTTAGTTTAAGAGTTATTGTTGTAATTTAACGCTATGAAAAATCTTCTCAAAACCTCAATTTTAGTTTTCGCGTTTTGCATTTGCGCGCTCGCTCAAACAAATAACATCTCGCCTTGTCCAACAGTTTCGGTAACAGGTCCACCGGGAATTTCAGCGCCTA
>SXVE01000183.1 GCA_005790265.1 Acidobacteriota bacterium
AATTTTCCAAGTCGTTCGTTCCGAAAACCCGAATTGTTCATTTACTTGCGCTTAATTCGATGAAAAAAACAATTTATGTTTTCCTGGTTTTGTTCGCCGCCGCGCAATTTGTTGCGGCGCAGAGCGTCGCTCAGAAACGTGCTGACCGAATGAAAATCGGAATGAATTTGTCGTATCTCGACAACTGGTGGCTCGGCACGAAAGAGGCAAATTACGCCGATTTCGTCAAACCGGCGGAAGCAGCGAAACGCGAAAAAATGTTTGCCGACATCGCCAAAGCCGGATTTAAGACCGTCCGCATTCCGATCAATTTCGGCGCGTGGGCAAATTACGAAAAACCTTATAAATGGGAAAAGGAAGAAGGCTTACGGATCGCCGATTCGTTCGTCAAATGGGCTTTGGCGAACGATCTGAACGCGATAATTGATTTGCATCACGTCGAATTCGACGGCAAAGTCGCGGGCGCGGCGACGACCGAAAGAATCGTCTGGCTGTGGAGCGAGATTGCGAGCAGATACAAAAACACCGATCCCGAACGCGTGTTTTTTGAACTCCGCAACGAACCGCATGACATTAAAGCCGAAGAATGGCGGGCGCAAGCCGGAGAAATCATTAAAACCGTCCGCCAAATCGCGCCGAATCATACTTTAATCGTCGGCTTTCACGACTGGAATTCGCGCGCGGCTTTG
Source organism: Acidobacteriota bacterium (assembly GCA_005790265.1). Lineage (GTDB taxonomy): Bacteria > Acidobacteriota > Blastocatellia > Pyrinomonadales > Pyrinomonadaceae > SXVE01. The sequence goes on from SXVE01000183.1 coordinate 690, forward strand.
ATCGAGTCGAAACCTTTTGACGACGTAAATATCATCTACACTTTTCATTATTACGACCCGTTCATTTTCACGCATCAGGGCGCAACCTGGTCGAGCGAAGGTTTAGCCGAACTGAAAGGCGTGCCGTTTCCCGCGTCGAAAAAGGTGAAAATCGAAACGCCCGCGATTGCCAAAGGAAAATGGGTTGAAAATCAAATTAACAGTTACGAAAAAGACGCGCGCGCGGAAAAAATGTTCGCCGATTTGAAAGCGGCGAAAGACTGGTCGGAGAAAAACAAAGTCCCGATTTTTCTCGGCGAATTCGGCTCATACGGAAAAAATCCGCCGACTGAAGACCGCTGCCGCCACGCCGCAGTCATTTATTCGGCGCTCGGAAAATTAAACATTCCGAGCGCGTGGTGGGACTGGGACGGAGGTTTTAATATGTTCGAGCGAGGCACGACGCGCATTGCCGCTTGTATGCGGGAAGCGGTAGATTCTTACAACGCGCAGAAAGCCGTCAAATAATAAACTCGTTCGATTTTTTTCGCCATCAGAAAATTAATTTTACGCCAAAATTTCTTCGTTTGCGTGTTGATTTTATTAGTCGCCGAAAAAGCTGCCGCGCAACTTTGTGATCGAACCGGGCGGGCGCTTTCTGCTGGCGGCGAATCAGAATTCCGATTCGGTCGCGGTGTTTCGCATTGACGAGCGAAGCGGCAAGCTCGCGGCAATCGGCAAGCCGATCAGCGTGCCGACGCCGGTTTGCCTCAAACTGATTCCGATGTTCGCCTAAATTTTATGAACGGAAATTTAATGAAAACAACGATTTTACTGACGCTCACACTATTTTTTTGTTATTCGATTTCGGCGGCGCAAGTCGGTCGCGGAAAATATCTGTTTCGTGACGAATTTAACAAAGCCGCCAACGCGCCGGTTGATTCGACGAAATGGACGGCGGAAATCGGCGGCGGCGGTTGGGGCAACCAGGAATTGCAGTATTACACGAACGATTTGGAAAACGCTTACCACGACGGCAAAGGCTCGCTCGTCATCAAAGCGGTTAAAAAAGATTTGCCGTTTTCGTTTAACTGTTGGTACGGACAGTGCAGATACACGTCGGCGCGGCTGGTGACGAAAGGAAAATTCGAGCGCAAGTTCGGGCGTTTTGAAGCCAGAATCAAAATTCCGGCGGGTCAGGGAATGTGGTCGGCGTTCTGGATGCTCGGCAACGATATTGATCGCGTCGGCTGGGCGCAGTGCGGCGAGATTGACGTGATGGAAAACATCGGTCGCGAGCCTTCGACGGTTCACGGAACCGTTCATGGTCCCGGCTATTCCGGCGCGAACGGTCTCGGCGCGGCGTTCGATCTGGCGAACAACCAGAAATTCGCCGACGATTTTCACGTTTACGCCGCCGAATGGACGGAAAATAAAATCGCTTTTTATGTCGACGGAAAATTGTATAAAACCATTGTGCCGAACGATTTACCGGCGGGCAAACAATGGGTTTACAATCATCCGTTTTTCCTAATTCTAAATCTGGCAATCGGCGGAAACTGGGGCGGCGCGCCGGACGCGACGACCGTTTTTCCCGGCGAAATGCACATTGATTACGTTCGCGTTCACCGCCGCTAAAAATTTTTATTGAGGAGATTCGTGTTGAAAAATTTATACTTAAAATTAAGTTTAATTTGCGACAGTTTTGCGGCGACGACGATCATTAACGTAATGCAAAATCGGAAGAACGGTCGCCCCGATATTTCCGTTCGTCGTCGCCATGTCGATTGAAAAAGGAGATTTCAGACGTCAAAAGAATTAAGCTCGACGGGCAAATTGTGCGGGCGGCGCGCGACATCGGCAATTCGTTCGGCGCGCCGGACGAATTGAATTACGTCGTTTAGCAATCGGACGACACAATTATTTTTAAGTTTGACGTTTCACGCGTTCGGAGATTGGAATATACTTTATAAGTTTTACGGGAACACCAGTTGACGGGAATTTTAATGACAATGGTCAAACGCATAAACTTAAAAAGCGTGAACGTCGCCCGGTCGAGCACGATTCGTGACATTAACCGGCAGATTATTTTAAATCACATCCGCGAGAAAAGCCCGATTTCACGGGCGGAAATCGCCCGCGTGACGGCTTTGCAGCGGTCAACCGTATCGCTGATCGTCGAAGAATTAAAGGTATTCGGACTGATCGAGGAAATCGAGGGCGAATCTTCGGGCGGGCGACCGCCGCAATTACTGTCTTTGCGAACGGCGCACGCCGTCGCCGTCGGCGTAGACTGCGGAAAAAAACGGACGACCGTCGCCACCAGCGATTTAGCCGGTCGCATTCTTGAACAGGAAGAGTTTACAACCGACCGGGATTTTGAAGCGACCATCAAGCGGATCATCCGTTCGGTCACCGGCTTTGTCAACAAAAACGGCGGCACCATCGAAGGCATCGGCGTCAGCGTTCCGGCGATGGTCGAACCGAAAAGCGGCAGAGTAATTCTCGTTCCGCATTTGAACTGGCACGAACCGGCGTTTGTCGAGCGTTTGAAAATCGCCACCGGTCTGCCGGTAAAAATTGACAACGACGCGAACGCCGCCGCGCTCGCCGAGTTGTGGTTCGGTCGCCCGGAAATCACTCAGATCAGAGATTTTATACTGGTTTTGATTCACAAAGGAATCGGCACGGGCCTCGTTTTCGACGGGCAGAGTTA
>SXVE01000018.1 GCA_005790265.1 Acidobacteriota bacterium
GCCTGCTTGATGATCTCCGTCGCGGCAACTGTCTTGCCCGAATTCATACAAGTTCCCGCAACAATCACAATCGGTGCGGATTGTTCGAGCGAATTCGCAGGCTTCAAAGCATCTTTCCCGATATTCAAAACCTCACCGTTTTCATTGGATGCAATTCCCAAAACTTCCACCTCAATCGCGTCCGACAAAGAAGAATGATGCCCGCTGCACACGCCGATCAAACCGCCCATATTCAGCAGATTTAATTTGTCGCCCGCTTTTACCGCATCGGGAACGTCACCGACAAAACCTTTCAAAGCGCGGCGTTTGCCCAATACGCCGAACAAAACATCATTGCGATTAATCTTCGCAAGTCGCCCGTTCGGAAGCTCAAGATTGCCGTAAGTCACCGATTCGCTCAACGCTTTCACAACCACGACATCGCCTGCTTTCGGTTGGTTGTTTTCATTAATCACGCCGATTGTTTTACTCAATTTAAGCGGCGAAGTCGCCGAACCGATTTTGTCTGCTTCTAAAGTTTGCATAATCTTAAAACCTTTTTTGGAACCACAGATGTTCACAGATGCACACGGATTTTTAAGAGATAAAAACAAAAGGACAAGAGAGGTAAAATAAAAAACTTAAAATATAAAACAGAAGAATTTTATTTGCGCCAATCTTTTCATCATCCGTGTTCATCCGTGAACATCTGTGGTTTCAAAAATCTTATTTAACGCTTTTGACCGCCGATTTATAAAGCGATTCGTTTAATTTCCACTCGCGGATTGCCGAAATTTATCAGCAAACAGATTTTTACATTCGTCGCCTTCAGGTAATTTAAACATTGCGCCCGATGCACATCGTCCAAATTCTTCACTGCTTTCAGTTCGACTAAAACTTTGTCCTCGATCCACAAATCCGCTTCGTAAAACCCGACTTCCACGCCTTCATAAAAGACTTTGATTGATTCCTGTTGCTTAACTTCCAAGTTATGTCTCCGAATTTCAAAAGCCAAAGCGTTTTCATAAACCTTTTCGAGAAACCCGCAGCCCAAAGCATTCGCTACTTTGTAAGCAGAACCGATAATAATTTCAGTAATTTTATTGATTTCAGTCATTGAATCATCAGATTCAAAAAGCGATTTCAACAATCCTGATTTATCGTGCTTATCCATAAAAAAATCATCTGTGTTCATCTGTGAAAATCTGTGGTTACATTTCTTTTCTTAATCCATTTTCCGCAACCGCAACCGCAGAGATTGCAGTCGAATAAATCCTTCCGCGTCGAGTTGGTTATACGCTCCCGCGTCGTCTTCAAAGGTTACGACACGTTCTTTATACAAAGAGTTCAGCGATTTGCGACCTAAGATAGTGACGTTGCCTTTGTATAATTTCAGGCGAACGTCGCCCGAAACGGTTTCCTGCGTTTGGTCGATCATCGAGCGCAAAATCTCGAATTCCGGCGCGAACCAGAAGCCGTAATAAATTGATTCGGCGAATTTTACGCCCAAAGAATCGCGCAGGCGCATCACTTCGCGATCCATCGTGATTGATTCGAGCGCGCGATGCGCCGCCTGCAAAATCGTCACGCCCGGAGTTTCATAAACGCCCCTGGATTTCATTCCGACGAAACGATTTTCGACCAAATCAACGCGCCCGATGCCGTGTTCGCCACCGATATAATTAAGTTTCGCGAGCATATCAACCGCGCCGTATTTTTCGCCGTTAATTGCAACGGGTTCGCCTTTTTCAAATGTCAAAATCATTTCTTCTGCCGCGTCTGAAGCCTTTTCCGGCGATTTCGTCAGCAGAAAAATATCTTCCGGCGGCGCAGCCCAAGGGTCTTCTAGAATGCCGCCTTCGTAGGAAATATGCATCAAATTTCTGTCCATCGAATATGGCTTTTCGGCGGTTGCCGTCACGTTGATTCCGTGTTCGGCGCAATACGCGATTAAATCGGCGCGACCTTTAAATTCCCAATGACGCCACGGCGCGACGACTTTGATGTCGGGCTGAAGCGCGTAATAAGTCAGCTCGAAACGAACCTGATCGTTTCCTTTGCCGGTCGCGCCGTGAGCAACCGCGTCCGCGCCTTCTTTCTGCGCGATTTCGATTTGTTTTCTGGCAATAACCGGACGCGCCAAACTCGTTCCCAAAAGATAAACACCTTCATAAAGCGCGTTAGCTTTGACGGCTGTCCAGACGAATTCTTTGACAAATTCTTCGCGCAAATCTTCCACATAAAGTTTCGACGCGCCGGTTTTCAGAGCCTTTTCTTCCAAACCGTCAAGCTCGTCGCCCTGCCCGACATCGGCGCAAAAACAAACGACTTCCGCGCCGTATTTCTCTTTGATCCACAACAACATCGCGGAAGTGTCGAGTCCGCCCGAATATGCCAGCACAACTTTATTAATTTTCTTTTCCATTGTTTTATAGTGAGCGGTAGGCGGTAAGCAGTAAGCAGTGAAAAAACTTTCTTTTCTGCTCACCGCTCACTGCTCACCGCTTACTTATCAAATGTTTCCCAGATTTTTTTGATAACCGTTTTTTGTTCGTCTTTGCCGCCGACCGCGATGAAAATAGTGTCGTCGCCGGCAATCGTTCCGACAATTTCTTTAATATCCATCGCGTCAATCCGCACGGCGACGGCGGAAGCCAGACCGGATTCGCATTTGGCGACGATTAAATTTTCGCCAGCCGTTTGTAAACTCAGTAAACCGAACGCGACTGCGTTACGCGGTTTTTGCGGCAGCGCGTAAAAGCCGCCGATTTTGATAATTCCGAGTTCGTCCAAATCGCGCGAAACGCTCGACTGCGTCACGGAAAATCCTTTATTTTCCAACATTTCGGCGAGTTCTTCCTGTCTGCCGATGTTTTTGGCAGTGATTAATTTTAAGATCGTCGTTTGTCGCCGATTTTTTTGCATAAGAATTCGATTTTATGCAAAGTTTCTGCATAATCAATTCATAGACGCATAGATTAGCGAAATTGTTGCAATAATTCAAAGCGGCTCAATATAATTTTTTGAAAATAGTTGCTGAATCTAAAAACCGCCGAAGTTAAAACTGTCAAAAGCGCGCGAAAAATTAAAAATCAGCTTTCGCCGAAAATCCTTTGATTGCGGCATTTTTGAAAATTATCTTATAATTTGTGGCTGACACGCCGCGCCGCCCAAAATATCAAATGATAATGCTTTCTAAACTATTGAGTTTCAATGTGTTCGACGCCGAAAATCGCTGCGTGCGGCTGTCCGATTTGTCGGTCGCGCTGCTCGACAGCGACTATCCGCCGATCACGAATATTTTTTTTGAAATGAACAAAAAGTTGATGAAAGTGGCGTGGAAAAATGTTCAGTCAGTGAATTTGAAAGAGAAAAAGTTTATCATCGCCGATCTCGACAGTGCCGAAGAAGTCTCGCTGGCAGGAAAAAACGATTACGTTTTGCTCAAACACGAAATTCTCGACGCGCTTTTGCTCGATTTGGAAAATCGCCGACCGATTAGAGCGAATGATTTGCTGATCGAAAAGGTTGACGCGAACTGGTTGTTGCGCGCGGCGGACAACAGCATCGGCGCGATTTTGCGCCGCATCAGTTTCGGATTTTACAATCACGTCGGCGGCAATCTGCTCGATTGGAAATACGTCGAATTTCTGCGCGGCAATCCGGCGGCGGTCAGCAGCGGCGCGGGTTATCATCTGCGCATCACGCGTTTGCCGCCCGGCGACATCGCGCAGCTCATCAATTATCTGCCGTATCTGCACGCCGCCGAATTGCTCACGCTTTTGCCGAACGAAAAAGCCGTTAAAACGCTGGAAGTTTTGCCGCTCGAACGCCGCCTGCAAATTTTTGAAGAACTCGACGAAGCGGAAGCGGTCGGTTTACTAGCTTTGATGGCACCCGATGCGGCGGCGGATTTGGTCGGTCTGCTGCAAACCGAAATGATGAGCAAATATCTCGGTCTGCTGCCGAAAAAACAAAGCGACCGGCTCATCGAACTGCTGCGTTATGCGGACGATACGGTCGGCGGAATAATGACGAACGATATTGCCTTTTTGCCCGAAAATTTAACGGTCAGCGCGGCGCGGACGCGAATGCGCGAATCGTTCGGCACGGCGGATTTTATTTATTTAATTTACGTGATTAGCGACGAACGAGAGCGCACGCTGCGCGGCGTGATTTCGATTAGAAGTTTGTTGAGCGAAGACGACGACCGGAAAATCGGTGAAATAATGGATCCGTATATTTCGACGCTGAGCGCGTTTGACGAAGTTAATGCGGCGGCTTACCGCGTGGTTGACAGTCAGTTGGCGGCGATGCCGGTCGTCGGTACAAAACGGGAATTGATCGGCGCGGTCACGATTGATGCGGCGATTATGCAGATTGCGCCGGGCACGAGCGCCGAAACGCTGCGAATTTTTTCATGAGCAATGAACTGAAACCGGAAGAACTCGAACCCATCGAGCCGGTCACCGCCGGACTGCCGACCGCGCCGCGTCGCCTTTCCGCCGGTTTGCGCGTCAACATTCGCGGGCGCAGCATCAAACTGCGCGGATTGAAACGCCAGCCGAAAGGCTTGATGCGCTGGCTTTTGATTTTAGGTCCGGGATTGATCGCCACGAGCGCCGGAAACGACGCGGGCGGCATCGCGACATACAGTTCCGCCGGTGCTGAATTCGGCTACGATTTAATCTGGGTGATGATCGTGCTGACCGTTTCTTTTGCCGTCGTGCAGGAAATGTGCGCGCGGCTCGGCGCGGCGACCGGACGCGGATTGCTGGCGCTGATTCGCGAACGTTTCGGCATCGGCTGGACGCTTTTTACCGTCGGCATCGTCGTTGTCGCAAACGGCGGCGTGACGTTGAGCGAGTTTGTCGGCATCGGCGCGGCGTCCGAACTTTTGGGCGTCAGCCGTTATATTTCGGTTCCGATTGGCGCGGTTTTGCTGTGGTATTTGGTTGTTTACGGCTCTTACGCCAAAGTCGAAAAAATATTTCTGTTGATGACGCTCGTTTTTTTCGCTTATCCGATAGCCGCATTTATGGGCAAACCCGATTGGACGGCGGTCGCGCACGGCGCATTTGTTCCGACGATAAAACTCGATTCGGCTTACATATTTTTATTGGTCGGCGTGCTCGGCACAACGATTACGCCGTATATTCAGATTTTTCAGCAGAGTTCGGTCGTCGAACGCGGCGCGGCGCGGCGGCATTACGGACCGGAAAAAATTGACGCGTATTTCGGATCGGTTTTCTCGAATCTGATGTCAATTTCGATGATTGTCGCGACGGCGGCGACGCTTTTCGCTGTTTCCGGTTCGACCAAGATTGAATCGGCGGCGGACGCGGCGAAAGCGCTCGAACCGGTTGTCGGCAGTTCGGCGACGACGCTTTTCGCCGTCGGACTTTTGGGCGCGTCTCTGCTTGCCGGCGCGGTTCTGCCGCTCGCGACTTCTTACGCCGTCAGCGAGGCGTTCGGCATTCCGAAAGGGGTTAATCTCGATTTTCGGCGCGGCAAAACGTTTTTCAGTATTTTTACAACTTTAATTGTCGTCGGTGCCGGAATCGCTTTGATTCCGAATGTGCCGATTTTTCCGCTGCTCGTCGGCATTCAGGTTTTAAACGGCGTTTTGCTGCCGCTCGTGCTCGTGTTTATACTGCTTTTAGTTAATGACGAAAGTTTAATGGGCGATCTGAAAAACTCGCGGACGAAAAACGTTCTCGGTTGGGGAACTTTCGTGATGATTACCGTCGCCGTCGTCGTAATGCTCGGCGGGCAAATGTTAGAAATGTTTGGGTTTAAACTTTTCGGCAATTAGACAATTAACGAAAAAACACGAAAGTCGGCGGCGATTAACTATAATCAATGTCGAAAATAAGAGACGCAAATCATAAAGTTTTTGGTGAACCGCCGAGACGGAGAGTTTTTTAAAAAATTTACTCGGTGTCTCCGCGTCTCGGCGGTTTGGTGATGCTTTTGGAGACAGTTTTGATAAATGAAAACACGATGACGGAAAATAAAAATCTCTGGGGCGGACGTTTCACCGGCAAAGCGGATGAAACATTCGTCGCGTTTAATAATTCATTCAAGTTCGATCAAAGATTATTTAAGGCAGACGTGCGCGGCGGAATGGCGCACGCCGAAGGGCTTTTTCAAGCCGGAGTTTTAACCAGACAGGAAGCCGAAAAAATAAAAACCGGACTCAACACGCTGCTTAAACGCGCCGATTTCGACCGCAATTATTTTAATGACACGCGCGCCGAAGACGTGCATTCGTTTATCGAGGAAAAACTCGTGCAGCTAATCGGCGACACGGGCAAAAAAATGCACACCGGCAGAAGCCGCAACGATCAAGTGGCGACGGCTTTTCGTTTGTGGCTGCGCGAACAGATTACTGAAATTTCGCGGATTGCGCGCGAATTGCAAAAAGAATTGCTTGATGCGGCGGCGCGGCAGAAAGAAGCGGTTTTGCCCGGTTACACGCATCTTCAGCGCGCGCAGCCGGTTTTGTGGGCGCACTGGTGTTTGGCGTATTACGAAATGCTCGCGCGCGACCGCGAAAGGCTTGATGAAGTCTGGCGGCGCACGAACATTCTGCCGCTCGGTTCCGCCGCGCTCGCCGGAACGAGTTATGAAATTGACCGCGAATCGGTCGCCCGCGAACTCGGTTTTGAAGGCGTGACGGCGAACAGTCTCGACGCGGTTTCGGATCGCGATTTCGCCGTCGAATTCGTCGGCGCGTGTTCCCTAATAATGGTTCATCTGTCGCGCATCTCGGAAGATTTGATTCTGTACGCGTCGAGCGAATTTCAGTTTGTCGAATTGTCCGACGCGGTTTCGACCGGCTCGAGCTTGATGCCGCAAAAGAAA
>SXVE01000184.1 GCA_005790265.1 Acidobacteriota bacterium
TGCTCAGGGAATTTGAGGAAACCGTCAACGAGGAAATGGATTATTCGGCGGAAGGTCGCAACGCCGAGCGCTTTTCCGAAAGTTTTAAGGAATGGACGAACGTTCACGTTCCGAAAATTTTCTGGCACGCGACGACCGAAAAAGTGCTGACGATGGAATTTATTCACGGCACGAAAGTTACGTCGCTCGAAGAATTAAAATCGCGCAACGTTTCACCCGAAAAAGTTAATCGTCTGCTAATCAGAACTTATTTAAAGCAACTTCTCGAAGACGGATTTTTCCACGCCGATCCGCATCCGGGCAATCTTCTGGTGATGCCCGACGGACGTTTGGCGTTTTTCGATTTCGGAATGGTCGGTAGAATCACGCCGCAATTGCAGGCGAAAATGATTGACGCGTTTTTGCACGTCGTCGCCAAAGACGCGCCCGCCATCGCGCAGGATTTGATTGATTTGAACTTCTTAAAACCCGGCGCCGACGAAACGAAAATCCGCGAAGTCGTGATAAAGATGTTCGCGCTTCATCTCGATTTAAAATTAAAAGACGTCAAATTTAAAGAATTGACTTACGATCTCGCCGACGTGATGTATGATTATCCGTTCCGTCTGCCGTCGAACTTCACATACATTATGCGCGCGTTGATGACGCTCGAAGGCATCGGCATTATCACCGACCCGGAGTTCAATTTCTTTGAAACCGCTAAACCTTACGCCAAAGAATTTATGTTCAAACGCGAAGGCAAAGATTTGCGCAAACTCTTAACCGACAAACTTCTTGGACGCGACACCGAAGACGGCAAAATTGATTTAGATCGCACGTGGAAACTCGCAAAAATGGCGGCGAAAACGATTTGGAATTCGCGAAAATAAACGGTTAAAATGATTTGAAATTTATCTAAAATTGGCTTTAACTATTGCAATATGAAACGAGCCAATTTCATTTTTTTCGCGGCAATCATTTTTTCGATTTCCGTTTCAACCGTCTTTGCTAAAATGACCGACAAAATTAAAATCGCGCACATTAAAAGCGATTTTTCAATCAGCGAATTAGATAACAAAGCGTGGAAATCGGCGACAGAAATGACGGTTGATAAATACTGGTCGGGCGAACGTGCGCCGGAAAGTCGGCGATTTAACACGAAACTTTTGTGGACGGATGCGGCGCTTTATGTGCGGTTTGAAGCGATTCAAAATGAGCCGCTCGTCGTTTCCGCAACGCCGAATCTGAAAACGAAAACGCGCGGATTGTGGGATCGAGACGTGTGCGAGATTTTTCTCGCGCCGAATAGAAATGAGCCGCGTAAATATTTCGAGTTTGAAATCGCGCCGAACGGCGAATGGATTGATCTCGGGATTTACCAGAAACCGGACGAGCGCATTACCGACTGGGATTATTTTTCGGGAATGAAATCGGCGGCGCGGATTGATAAAAACAAAGTCGTCATGGCGATAAAAGTTGAATGGAAAGCGTTTGGCAAAACGCCGAAAGCGGGCGAAATCTGGCTCGGAAACGTTCTGCGCTGCGTCGGAAGCGATCCGACGCGCGGTTATTTGACGTGGCAGCCGACTTTAACGAAAGAGCCGAGTTTTCACGTACCCGAACGTTTCGGCGAATTTGAGTTTGCAAAGTGAAAAAGTCAGCAAAGGGAACAAAAATGAAAAAGTTTTCAAATAATAAATCAAACTTTTTCATTTTTTCTAATTTTTCGATTACTGCAAAAGTTTTTCATAAACGATAAAAAATCCCAATCCGAGACTGAAAAGCGCGGCGCAGAGGCGAATTCCTCTGTTTAAAAAATCGAATTTATCGGCTGTAAAATGAAACGGCAAGCCTATTAATAAACTCATCAACATCATTCCCGCGATTGATCCGACACCGAAAACTAAAATGTAAAACAGCGCGACGGTCGGCGAAGAAATTGTCGGCACAACGAGCAGCATTAAACCTGCGCTGCCCGCGAGTCCGTGAACCATTCCGATAATGACCGAACGCGGGCTGAAACGATGATGCCACTTTTCGTTTTCGTGCTTGTGCAGATGAATGTGTGTGTGCGCGTGATCGCCGTGTTTGTGCGGATGCGCGTGAATTTCCTTGGCGGTAAATATTTTGCGAAGCGCGTTGAGACCGAGCAAAACAAGCATTCCGCCAACGATTGCTTCGAGTTTCGGTTCAATGGATTCCAGGTCGGAGAGTTGAAATTTTAACAAAATAATCACAATTCCTACTGCGAAAAGCGAAATTGTATGTCCAAATCCCCAAAATCCGCCGATAATCATCGAGGTAAAAAGATTTTTCTTCTCACTGACAATCGTCGAAACCGCCGCCAGATGATCGGCATCGGTGGCGTGTCTTAGTCCGAGAACGAAACCAATAATTAAAACTGAGAAAACCGAGAGTTCCGGTGTTATTTCCATTTTATTTGATCAAAATCAAACGGTCATTCCGCCGTCCACGACGATTGTTTGTCCCGTAATGTAACTCGACGCGTCGCTGGCTAAAAA
>SXVE01000185.1 GCA_005790265.1 Acidobacteriota bacterium
GGCGCGACCTTCCATCATATCGCGCATATACTGCATTCCCTGCCACGCCGGATAAAGATTGGTTTTGGCAGGCGCGAAAAATCTGGCGATTTTGATAATCAGGTTGAGCAGCGAAATGCTTCCGGCGCGAAACAGGCGAAATTTTGCGCCGCTGATGTCATTCATAATTTCTTTAACGTCAATCGCGCTCACCGAATCGCCGGCAATTCTCAAATAGCGCGGCGCATTTTCGTCCATCGCGGCGCGAGCGGCGAACTCGGCGACATCAAAAGTCGTCGTCAAATCCATTCTCACCGTCGGCGCGCCCCAGTATAAAATTCGCCGAAAACGATACAAAATCAGCGGCATATCGGTCGTCAGCAAATCCATAAACGCGCCGTTAAAAATGCTCGTCGCCTGAATCGGCACGGTTTTCAGATGCTCATCGAATTCGCGCCGCAAATCCAGATTGCGATTTGTTCCCGGAATTAAATTCGTGTAATCGAGCGAGTAAACGCTCGGAATAAAGCGCGGAACTCGCGCTGCAACCGCCGCGTCGAGCAGCGTTTTCTGCCCGTCAACAATCACTTCGCGCAATCCAGACAACGCCGAAATTACGCATTCCGCGCCCGCGCAAACGTCGGCGATTTCGTTTTTGTCGCGCATATCAATTTCAAAAACCTGCACGCCTTTTTCGCGCAGCGCTTTCACTTTTGCAGCGTCGGTTTCCGCCCGCACAACCGCGCGCACTTCCGCGCCCTGTTCGAGCAAAGCGTCAACAATTTTGCCGCCCAAATTTCCCGTCGCGCCCGCAACTAATATTGTTTGTGCCATTTTTAGAATTTTTTTCCGGCTTCCATTCGCTAATTCAAAAGCGTTGTTTCGCGCTTCCGAAAATATTTTTGAGATCGTTTAATTTAACTTTTTAGGGTTGAGAAAATTTTCAGTAGAAATTCAATTCAAATCATTCGTGTCGCGACGCTGGGCGAGAGGAACTTTTTCTTTTTCACGTTGATTTGTCCATTCTCGATCAAGCAGATTGGTTGTGCCTTCGGTGATCGAACCGACGGCGCGGGGCGGCGGCAATTCGTCAAATTCGCCGGTCTGCAAAGCTGCGGGCGTTTGGCGCGGCAGTTTTTGATGCGGCGTTTCGCTTTTTTTCAAAGCTCGGTTGATGCGATTCCAGCCGAAACCGACGCAGATGATCGCGCACACCGCCGCGATTCCGGCGAAAGAGAAAAGTCCGATCACGCCTGCGGGTTCAATGCCTCTGAGCAGAATTAAAGTCAACGCCAGCGCGAACAAAATCAAGGCGATTGGCATCAAGATCGCCGCCGTCACGACCGAAGTTTTTCCGGCGCGGATTTCCGCCATCATTCGCAAAACTTCCAGTTCGGCGAGTTCCGTCGTCAGCGGCGCGCCGCACTGACGGCAAAATCTGGAATCGTCGGTTGATTCGGTTTCGCAGACCGGACAAATTTTTTCGACCGATTGCCGGCAGATCGCCGCAATCGTGTGCGCTTCCTGCACGACGATATTTTTTTCGCCCTTGTTGAGCATCGGATGTTTGATCAAATAATCAAACGTCGCCCGCGTCGAAGTCGCGCCGACCGGCTTTAATCGAATCGTCAGATTCATCGCATAATCGAGCACGTCCGCCGAACCATACCACGTTCCCCAATCTTTCGCGCCGCGCCTGCCGACAATGTGCGGTTCATCCTCGATAATGTCGTAACCGAGCGATTCGACCGCGCTGATAAGCTGAGATCGCACGCTTTCGATGTTTCCCGGCAGAACTTTTTTAATGTAAATCTCTGTCGTCTGCGCTGCTGTATTGGTGGTGCTGCTTATAGTTTCCATAGAATTATCAGGCAACCCGAATTCGACTTTTTAATTTAAATGTTTATACGATTTATTCTGGCAGAGAGTTCTTTTTTTGACAAAATTGAGACGCGGTTAATAAATATTTTCGCAACAAAAGGACAAAGCCGAAACTTTGTCCTTTTGTTTTCGCTTCAAATTTTAATTTTCAGGCGTCAATCAATTCCAGCGTTTTTTGATCTTTCGCGCCGCCGAAATATTTGTCCAAAACCGCTTGAAAAACCGGATTTGCATTCTCAATCGCGCCGAACAAAGTCATCGAAGATTTCAATTTCACATCGTCGGGACTGCCGAAAATCTGATGCGCCGTTTTATTTTCGTGTGCGAGCAGCGCCTCCGAAATTTCAATTAACCTTTTGCCCAAAACCGGATGCCGAAGGTAATCTTCGGCTTCCGCACGATTTTTGATCGCGTAAAATTTCGACGTTTCGCTAAATCCCAAACCGGCGATTTGCGGGAAAATATACCACATCCAATGACTCTGTTTTCTGCCGCGTTTGATCTCAGCCAGAGCCCGCTCAAAATCATTTTCCTGCGCCTCTGTAAATCTCTTTAATTCGCTCATTCTTTCACTTCATCCGTTGACAAAAAGTCTTTTCAATTCTGTGTCTGAATACAAATTCTCGTCAAAGTTTCTAAATAAAAATCACCAGAATTGCCACCACGGTTTTATTTTTCCTGGCTTAAAATTTTTCGCCCGTTCTTCGTATTCCTTCTGCCTTTCGGCAAGCGTTCCATTGTCCGCATAAATTTTCCAAACGTCCGTGTCCTGCTGATCAATGTCAATCACTCGATCTTTGTGAGTCGTCACCGCAAAACCGTGTTCCTCATCCCAAACACATTGAAAATGCCAATCGAGATAAGCGTGGTCGTCTCTGCTTTCTTCGTGAAAACTGATGCTCAGCAAACCGATAAATTTCCTAAAATCAAAATCAGTTTCCGCGTTCGGCGCAACATTCGGCACAAACCAATCGTCCGCGTCCAGATATTCGGTAAGTTCGCCGAC
>SXVE01000186.1 GCA_005790265.1 Acidobacteriota bacterium
CCGGGATTTTTGACGCAGACGACCGTTTTCACGAAACAACTTTTGGCGAGCTTCGGTTTCGTCATTCTGCTTTCGGTCATTCTGGACATTTTCGCCCAGCTCAATATCTGGCGCGTTTTAACCGTCGCCGGAAAACGCGGTCAGGATGTCGCCAACCAAACGATTTACGGCAGCGGTTACGTTTTGGCTTATCTGGTCGCGGCGGGCGGTTTGATTTTCAACATCGGCAATATCGGCGGAACCGGTCTCGGTTTGAACGCGCTGTGCGGTTTGAAAATCGAATACGGCGCGGTTTTGAGCGCGGCGATTGCAATCGGCATTTTTCTGTTCAAAGAAGCGGGAAAAGCGATGGATTTTATCGTCAAGCTGCTCGGAATCGTGATGCTCGTGCTGATCGTTTACGTCGTATTCGCTTCGCAGCCGCCGTTCGGCGAAGCGGTTTTTCGCACGTTCGTTCCGGAAACGATTGACGCCGCCGCGATTGTCACGCTCGTCGGCGGCACGGTCGGCGGCTACATTACTTTTGCGGGTGCTCATCGCCTGATAGACGCCGGAATTTCCGGCAAAGAATCGCTGACGCAAGTTAATCGCAGCGCCGTGACCGGCATTCTTTTGACGGCGGCGATTCGGTTTTTGCTTTTTCTCGCGTCGTTCGGCGTGATTGCGCTCGGAATGACGATTAATGACGCCAATCCGCCCGCGTCCGTTTTTGAAAATGCGGCGGGCAATGTCGGTTACCGCATTTTCGGAATTGTAATGTGGGCGGCGGCAATCACGTCGGTGATCGGCGCGGCTTACACTTCGGTTTCTTTTTTGAAAACGCTGCACAAAAATATCGCCGATTACGCCGATTACGTGATTGTCGGATTTATTTTCTGTTCGACGGCAATCTTTCTGCTTGCCGGAAATCCGGTGAAAATTTTAATTTGGGCGGGAACGGTCAACGGATTTATTTTGCCAATCGGACTGAGTTTGATTTTGATTGCGGCGCGAAAAAAAAGCATCGTCGGCGATTACGTTCATCCGCTGTGGATGCAGGCGTGCGGCTGGCTCGTCGTTTTGATTATGCTCGGTTTCAGCATTCTGACGCTCGCCGGAAAATAACAAGCGCTTTTTTTGCACGTTAACTTTTGCGGTGTAAATCGCATCCTATTTCCAAGTCGAATCTAAAAAATCAATTTACGGAAAGAATCTATGCGAAAAAATGTTTTTTTATTATTATTCGTTGTGCTTTTGAGCCAAACCGGAATTGCGCAATCGGGCAGAAAAACCGACGCGCCTTTGACACCGCCGAACGCAGTTGAAACTGAAACTCAATATTCCGAATCCGTTCCCAAAAAAACTCGTTCCGCAATTGCAGGTGATGTCCGCCGCAGCGACGGCAAAAACGATTTAATACCGGAAAAAACAATTGCTGATGCGGCAAACGCCGAAGATATCGTCAAAGTGGAAACTAACTTGGTAACGATTCCCGTTTCGGTTTTCAATCGCAACGGCACGACCGCGACCAATCTGCAACAAGCTGATTTTAAGATTTACGAAGACGGCGTCGAACAGGAAATCGCTTATTTCGCTCAGTCCGAAAAGCCTTTTACCGTAATTTTGCTGCTCGACACAAGCCCTTCGACCGAATATAAAATCGAGGAAATTCAAGCGGCGGCAATCGCTTTCGTCAATCAACTAAAAGCGCAGGACAGCGTAATGGTCATCGAATTTGACGAAAATATTAATGTTCTGACCAAAGCGACTACCGACCGCCGCAAGATTCACAAAGCGATCAAAAAAGCCGATTTCGGCGGCGGCACCTCGCTTTACGATGCGGTTGATTTTTCGCTCGGCAAAGCGTTTGGCAAAATTGAAGGACGAAAAGCCGTCGTTTTGTTCACCGACGGCGTTGACACGACTTCTTCCAAAGCCAGCTATGACAGCACTTTGCGCCGCGCCGAAGAAGCCGACGCGCTGATTTTTCCGATTTATTACAATACTTTTATTGAAACCCGAAAAGATTTGCCCGCGCCGTCGCCCGACGAAACCGATGCCGTCAGAATTATCGGAACTTCGGCTGAAGAATACGCGATTGGCAAAAAATATCTGGCTGATTTGTCCGATTACACCGGCGGACGAATTTTTGAGACGGAAGAATCGGGCGGACTCAACAGCGCTTTTGCCGGAATCGCTGAAGAATTACGCCGACAGTACAGTCTCGGTTACTACCCGGCAAATGCGGCACCAAGCGGACAGCGCAAAAGCATTAAAGTGCGCGTCAATCGCCCGAATCTCGTGATCAGGTCGCGCGACAGTTACATCGCCGGCTCCGACCAAACAGTCGTCAAATCCGGTTCGGCGAAAAACAAATAAACTGTCGAAATTTTCACAGCGAGCAACAAAAAAAGCCATAGCGATTAATTCGCTTTAGCTTTTTTTTTTACTAAACAATCTGTAAATTTCGGCGAACCGCCGCTTTTTATTTGTGGCGGTAAGTGATTCTGCCTTTTGTTAAATCATACGGCGACATTTCAACATCAACTTTATCGCCGATCAGAATACGAATTCGATTGCGCCGCATCCTGCCCGAAATCTGCGCCATTACAATATGTTCGCTGTTATTAACCTGCACCTTAAAGCACGCGTCGCGCTGTTTATCAATCACTAATCCGGCAACTTCAATTAATTCTTCCTTCATTTATTACTCCTCTCTTTAATTTAGTTATATCTGATTATTTATATCTGATTTCAATCGCTTAAAAGTAATATATTTTCCTAAAAAGCAAATGCCTCCGGTTAATTTTTAACCAGAGGCAAGGCTTTTTGATGTCAAGACATTCAAAAAATTAATAGCGCGGGTCTCCGCCGTAATTTCGGCTGCTGCCGCTGCGATTTCCGCCGCCTCTGTAACCGCCTTCATCACCGCCGCCGCCGTAACCGCCGCCGCGATTTCCACCGCCGTAACCGCCGCCGCCGCGATTTCCGCCGCCGCCGCGATTGTCTCTGTCTACGGCTTCGTTTACTTTCAGCTGACGACCGTCAACTTCTTTGCCGTTGAGAGCGGCAATCGCATTCTGCGCTTCTTCTTTCGATGACATTTCGACAAACGCGAATCCGCGCGAGCGTCCCGTTTCCCGATCTTCAATAATATTGGCTGACTGCACCGTGCCCGATGCGCCGAACATTTCTTCTAAATCTTGCGTCGTTGTATTGAACGACAAATTCCCGACATATAATTTCGTTGACATAACTTTTTTCTGTTTCCTATCTTTTGTTTTTTGCCCGGGCTTACTTGTGCGTGCGCCTTTTCGGGACTTTATTTAATTAGAAGCGTCGAATCGAATTTTACCTTCGCAGAAAAACGGTCGGCAACGAAGAATCGGTTTTCGGATGCTCACTCTTATACTTCTTGAATGATCGCGACTTCTCTACTTTTGAACGAATCTGCTCTTTTGTGACTTATCCAAAATAACCGCCTTTGACGAGCGCGCCGCACGAAAGAAAACCGTGTCCAGCGCAAAGAGCAGAATTTACTTCTTCTAAGATGCCTCTTTTTCTGTTTCGTTGCAAATAGATTTGCTGAAAAATATTTAATTTAGCAACAAAAACCGCTCGTCGCTATTTTTAGCTCGCCAATTTGCCAACCGTTCTTTTGTATGTCGTCATTATTTTGTCACAATTTGACGTTGAAATTTACTTTAATAATGAGCGCTCGAACGATCAGAATTATTTTTCAATCGGCTGATCGCTAATCATATTAAATGGCGCGGAATAAACCGGTTATAAACGATTTCGTCCATATTGTTCGTGCGAAGAAACCCATTCGTCGGCGATGACGGCGGTTCCGAGAGAAAGTTCGCCGCACAAAACAGTTGCCGCAACAATTTCGGCGAATTTCTTTACTTTATCTTTGCCGTAACAATCCAGTATTTCGAGACATTCGCGCTGCGTCGGCAATCCGGTTCCGCCGCCGTAGGTCGCGACGATTAAAGACGGAATCGTAATCGAAAAATAATAATCGCCCGATATGGTGATTTCCGCGTAAACCGCCGCCGCCGAACTTTCCGCGACGTTGGCGACATCTTGCCCGCAAGCGATAAACATCGCCGTAATCCCGTTTGCCGAATGCGCGCCGTTATTGTTGACGCCTGCCAAATATCCGCCGAGTTGCGAAGTCAAACGCGCTTCAAAAATCTGCTCGACCGAAACGTGCATTATTTCTTTCATTTTGTCGGCGGGAATTGTCGCTTCGGCAATCACTCGTTTGCCGCGCGCGTGCAGAGTATTTACGAATGAAGTTTTTTTGTCGGTCGCCAATCCGCCTTCAAGTTGATAGCGTTCGACGTTCGGATAAATCCAATGCATCCAATCGCACGCCGCTTTGGTAGCTTTGCCGACCATATTTTGTCCCGCCGCGTCGCCGGTCGTGTAATTAAATCGCAGATACAAAAATCTTCCGGCGGGAAATTGCTGAATATCGCGCAATTTTCCAACGCTCGTCGTCGCTTCGGCTTTCGCTTTGATGTCTTCAAATCTTGCCGTTGCCCAAACACCGAAATCTCGCGCCTCGCGCGCCGATTTGAAAACAAAAACCGGCGCGCGCTGCATTGCGTCGTCAACGACCGTCGTCGTCACGCCGCCTGATTCGCGCAGCAGCTTCATTCCGCGATTATAACTCGCCACCAAAGTTCCTTCGGTCGTCGCCAGCGGCACGAAAAACTCGCCTTTCGCGTATTCTCCATTAACGAGTAGCGCGCCTGCCAAACCAATCGGAATCTGCGCGACGCCGATAAAATTTTCAATATTCCCGCGCGTCGCTTCCGGCTCAAACGAATAGTTTCCAACGTGACTTAATTCAATATTTGTTCGTTCTTGCACGAAATCACGCCGCTTTTGGACGATTTTTTCATCATAATCATTCGCTCTATCGCGAGGAATTTTGGCAGTCATATATTATTTGATAAATCCTGCTTCAATCAATGCTTTTTTTAGTAAACTTTTATGAATTAAATTCACTCTGAAATCGTGATTGTCGAATTTTGCATCAAATTTCAACTTAAATCCAAATCTAATATTTTCAACCTCGTTAATGGCAAATCGCATCGGCTTTGGAACAGAGTCTTCATCGAATTTTAGGTTTTCTCTTTTTTGATTTTCAATGTAATTGTTCAAAATCTCTTGTAAATTTTCGCTTGAATCGTTTCCGCGCCAAAGGTGGATTTTACGAATCTGCGGCGAATTTATTGTTGGACGAAAAGTGCGTTTGAGAGTTTTTCCAGCTTTTATGCTTTTGTCGGCAATAACGCGAATCCAGGGAACTGTTCCGAAAAGCGGCGCGAGATTTCCTAGTAGTTCAAAAACGGGCATCACATCTTTTCCGCCTAATTCATCAGCATATCTGGCATGTTTAACTCTAGTGTGCGGAAAATAATATAAAACACCTTTTGTGACGATTAAATCACCTCGATATTCATTATTAAAATAGGAGACTTCTTCAAATGAAATCGGCAAATTCATAATCTTTAAATTTCCCTATCAAACACTTTACCAAAATAATCATCAATCTGGTTTGTTAGTTTTTCTCGCTTTTGGTGTCTTTCGGTTCTCTTTCGGCTAAATAAAAAGTTTGACGACCGCGCAAATGCCGGAGGAATTTTATCTCACGTTCGACGATATCTTCAACCTGTTTCGCCGAATAAATAAACTCTTAATTTTCGATTGCGCAGAGAACAAATTCAATTAGATTTCTTTCAGTTTTTCATTAATTTTTGATGTTTTTGTCGAAAACATAATCAAAATTTTTACATTTTGTTGCCGAAACCAACAATTATTAAAAAGCAGACGATTTTGACTGAAAATTGCTTGACAATAATCTTTTTTAAAACTAAATTCAATTGAAATTCTACCGAACGGTAAGTAAAAATCCGACATCTTTTCTAGCTCAAAGCAACGATTCCGGCAACGCGGAAGTCGGCGAGATTTCGCTTGGATCAAGTGTTCATTAATTGTTATATGGCGAGAACCGAAACGAAAAAAAACCTCGATCGCGCGCAGGAGATTTACTTGACTGCCGCACAGCTTTTCGTTGAAAGAGGAATGGATTCGACTTCCGTCGCCGATATCGCCGACCGGCTGAAAATGACGAAAGCCGGACTTTATTATTATTTTACGAGCAAACAGGAGTTGCTTTATCAAATTGTGACGCTCGGTTTGGACAGCGTCAAAGACGAAGTGCTCGATCCGGCGCGAAAAATAAAAAACGCCGAGCAGCGCCTTGAGTTCATTATCTTAAACCACGCGCGACTCGCCGCTGAAGGCAACCACGCCGTGATTATCGTTTCGCACGAAATGAACGCGCTCAGTTTCAAACAGCGCGAAGCGATGTTAGAGCGCCGCCGCGAGTATTTCGAGTTTGTTCGCGGCACTTTGGTTGAACTAAAAACCGAAGGAAAGCTGCGCGACATTGATATTACGACCGCGACCTTTACGCTGTTCGGAATGATTTTGTGGCTGCCGCGCTGGTTTCGACCGACCGGCAAACTTTCGGTCAAAAAAGTTTGTCAGGACGTGTGCGCGATGGCGCTCAAAGGATTGCTTCGCAGTCACTAAATCCGCGGCGGTTTTTGCATTGGCTGCCGAATAATTTTGCTTTTTGTCGTCGTTATCCGGCGCGGAAAAATACTTTTTTGTTCTTTACTTACTTTTATGGAGATTGTCATGAAAAAAATAAAAGCTGTTTTGTTTCTGTGTTTATTATTCTGCATCGGCGTCGTAAGCGCAGCGGCGCAGGCGACGGCAACGGCGGAACTGCGAGGAAATGTCACCGACCCGAACGGCGCGATTGTTGCCGGAGCAACGGTCACCGCAACCGACAACGCGAAAGGAATTACGCGCACCGTCACTGCCGATGCCGAAGGAAATTACGTAATTCTTGCGCTTCCGCCGAGCACCTATTCGGTCAAAGTCGAAGCGAGCGGCTTTTCCGCCAAAACCGTTACAAACGTTCTGCTCGAAGTCGGTCAGCAATCGGCGCTCGACGTAACGCTGACAATCGGCGGCGTTGACGCCGTCGTTGATGTTCTCGAAGGCGACCAGCAAATCGTTGACACCGAACGAACGCAGCAATCAACCGTTATCAGCGCGCGTCAATTGAACAATCTGCCAATCAACAGAAGAAACTTTTTGGATTTCGCGCTGCTCACGCCCGGCGTCAACGATGCTGATAACGTTAACGATTCGACCGATTTTCGCGTCGCGCAAACGCCGCAGTCCGGGTTGTCGTTCGGCGGCAACAACGGTCGCGGCAACTCGATCAACGTTGACGGTTCGACCGCCGATACGCCTTCGGGCGGAGCGCGCAATGTCGTCAGCCAGGAAGCCGTTCAAGAGTTTCAGGTTGACCGCAACAGCTACAACGCCGAATTTGGCGGCTCAAGCGGCGGCGTGATTAACATCGTTTCCAAAACCGGCAGCAACAATCTGCGCGGCAGTCTGTTCGGTTATTTCCGCGACCGGCGCTTTGACGCGCGCAACGCTTTTGACTTTAACCCGAACGGAAAATCTCCATACAATCGCCAGCAATTCGGCGGGTCGCTCGGCGGAAAAATCATCGAAAACAAAACGTTCTATTTCGTTTCGGCGGAAGGTTTGCGGCAGAATCAAACCTCGTTCGTCACGCTCAACGACACGCTGACGAACGGTCTGCGTATTTCACCGGCAAACGCCGCCAGCGATCAGAATTTCTTTTTGAATTATTTAACTTCGCGTCCCGGATTGGCTCCGCTCGGCGTCGGCATTCGCAATGTTTTAACCGTTCCGTCCGCCAACACTTCCGCGCTCTACGCCGGAACGAGCGGACAGTTTCCCGCCAGCGAAAGCAGCGCGCTGATTTCCGGTCGCATTGATCACACGTTCAGCGATTCGGACACCGGTTTTGTCCGGCTCAATTACGCGCGCACCGACGGTGAGAACCAGGCGACCGGCGCGCTCAATGCTGTGTCGCGCGGTCGTGAAGTCAAATCGCCGAGCGGCGGCATTCTTTTGTCGGAAACGCATTCTTTCAATTCGACGACGATCAACGAAGCGCGCGCGCAGTTTTCTTATTACCGCCTGATCGTGACGCCGAACGATCCGTTCGGACCGGAAATTAATATTCTCGGCTACGGCAACTTCGGACGCGATATTTTTCTGCCGTCCGACGCCATTTCGCGCGGCTTTGATTTCGCCGACACGGTTTCGCTCGTGCGCGGAACGCATACGATCAAAACCGGCATCGTTTTTCAGCACGCTCGAATTTCAACGAATTCCGAAACATATTTGCCCGGAACTTTCCGTTTCGGAGCGCTTCCGTTTGCGACTTTGTTCAGCGCGGCGCAGCGAACTGCAATCGTCAGTCAAATTACGGCTGATGCGCAATCGGGCGCTATTACACCGGCTCAGGCAGCGCTTTTGGGCAGCACTTTGAGCAACACGACTTCAAGCACGATCAACGCGCTGCAGGCTTACAATCTCAATTTGCCGCAAGTTTATCAGCAGGGTTTCGGTCTGCCGAACTTTGCGAGCAACAGTCAAAAATTTTCCGTATTCGGTCAGGACACGTGGAAGATTCGCCCGAATTTTACGCTCAATTACGGTTTGCGTTACTTTATTCAAAATGAAGCCGATCCGGTTCCGCTCGACAAAAACAATTTTCAGCCGCGTCTCGGCTTCGCGTGGGACATTTTCAATAACGCGAAAACCGTCGTTCGCGCCGGAGCCGGAATTTTCACCGGCTCAATTGACAATCAAATTACGAACGTGACCAACACGCTCGCATCAGGATCAGATCCGTATAACATCAATATCGTTGTGTCGGCGATCACGCTGCCCGGCACCTACAGCGCGGCGTTTATTTATCAAACACTGCTCGCGCGCGGCATTATCGGCGCTAATTCAACGTCCAGACGTCAGATTGTCGCTTCGGACTTGACGCAGTTCGGCTTAAACACCGCGCCGGGCAGACCGCTCGAAGCGCGCATCCGGCTTGGACAAAATTTTCAAAATCCGGAAACTTACCAGGTCAGCGCGGCGATTCAGCAGGATTTGGGCGCAGGTTTTTCCGCCGAATTAAGCTATTTGTTTACGCGTGGAGTTCACCTTGTTCGCCCGGTTGATGTACGGCAATATTCGGTTACCGGCACAAGCGCTTTTACCGGTCAGCCGATTGTCAATGCCACACAGCTCGGCTGTTTCTCGGTTCCCGGCGCGCCCGCCGCCGGATTGAACTGTTCGACGACTGGCAGCGGCGCGCTCAACGGCAATTTTCTGCCGCGATTTGCGCTCGACGCTGAATACCAGTCGGTCGCCAACAGTTTTTATCACGCCGGAACTTTGCAGGTCACCAAACGCTTTTCGCGCAATTACAGTTTGAATGCCAATTACACGCTGTCGAAAACTATTGACGAAGTAACCGATTTTAACACCGATTATCTCGCGCAAGACCCTTTGAACGTTCGCGCCGACCGTGCGCTTTCGTCGTTCGACCAGCGTCACCGTGTCGTTCTGAGCGGCGTCGTCATCAGCCCGTTTGAAAATGCTTTTTTGAAAGATTTTGTCTTTTCGCCTATTTTCACGGCGGGCAGCAGTCGTCCGTTTAACTTATTAATCGGTACCGACACAAATAACGACAGTCGTCTTTATAACGACCGTCCGGCGAGTCTCGGCAGAAATACCGGACGCGGCGAGCCGTATTATAATTTCGATATGCGTCTCGCGCGCCGTTTTTTCGTTAAAGAACAGCGCTTTCTCGAATTAACATTTGAAGCGTTTAATCTGTTCAATCACGTCAATTACAATGGCATCAACAACGTGATCGGCACAGCCTGCGTCGCCAATTTCGCGCTCAATCCGAACTGCGCCGGAGCCGCCACCGTGATTCCGGCTAACGCTCGCGGAATCAGAGGACTTTCCCCGACGTCGCCGCTCGGATTCACTTCCGCCGCTCCAGCCCGCCAACTCCAATTCGGCGCGCGCTTTATCTTTTAGAAAAAATCGGAGCGTTGCTGCTTTTTAATCAGCGGCAACGCTCCGATTTTCACTTTTGGCAAACGCAATATTTATGTGAATCAAAAAAGGCGAATGCATTTCAATGCATTCGCCTTTTTCCTCAAAATAATGGTGATCCGACCTGGACTCGAACCAGGGACCCAATGGTTAAAAGCCTCTGTAGTTTAAATATTTTTGCGGTCTCAACCCGCCAACGAAGCCGCAAAACCTTTGCTTTTTCTAAAATTCGCTCTA
>SXVE01000187.1 GCA_005790265.1 Acidobacteriota bacterium
GGGCGAATCCATCATACAGTTTTCAACGAAAAGATTGCGCACACCGCCGGAAATTTCGCTGCCGATAGTTACGCCGCCGTGTCCGTCTTTCATCGTGCAGCCGCGCACGATGATATTTTCGGTCGGCACGTTCAAACGCCGCCCGTCGTTATTTCTGCCCGATTTGATGGCGATGCAGTCGTCGCCGGTGTCGAACAAGCAATCTTCAATCAAAACGTCTTTGCACGATTCGGGGTCGCAGCCGTCGTTGTTCGGTCCGTGCGTGACGATGGAAAGTTTTCTGACAATCACGTTTTCGCACAACACCGGATGCACTTCCCACATCGGCGAATCAATGATTTTCACGCCTTCGATCAGCACGTTTTTGCATTTATAAGGTTGAATAAACTGCGGGCGCAGCCAATGCCCTTCGCCGAACACGCGTTGTTCGAGCGGCACGTTGCGCGTCATCAGATCGTAAAGTTTATCGCGGTCAGCTTTCTGCGATTTTATTTTCACATCGCCGCCGTATTTCGGGTTTCCGTGCCATTTCCAGAATCCAGCTTTGCCCTGCCCGTCCAGCGTTCCCGTTCCGGTAATCGCAATGTTTTGCTGCTCATACGCGTAAATCAGCGGCGAAAGATGCATCAATTCCATTCCTTCCCAGCGCGTGTGAACAATCGGCAGATAATCTTTCGCGTCCATCGAAAACTTGACGGTCGCGCCTGCGGAAACGTGCAGATTGACGTTCGATTTCAAATGAATCGCGCCCGTCAGCCATTCGCCCGCCGGGACGACGACGCGCCCGCCGCCTTTTTTGTTGCATTCGGCAATCGCTTTTTTAAACGCTTCGGTGTTGAGCGTTTTCCCGTCGCCGACCGCGCCGAACTTCGTGATCGGATAGTCTTTATCCTTAAATTTCGGCGGCTTGATGCGCGCCAGAATTTTCGGGTATTCGTTTTTCCACGCATCAGTCGAAGATTTTGCCGCTGCCTGACCAAAAGAAACGTTTGGCAAAACGAGACTCGCGCCCGCGCCTGCCAACAAAAGCTGTAAAAATTCTCGACGATTTTGCATATTTTTAATTTTATTTTAGCCGACAGTCAAATTTTACTTAAAACTTCAAACAGTTTTCATCTGTTCGGACTTTTGTCGAAAGATTTTGTTTTGATCGGGACGCCCGGAAACTACGAAAACTGTTTCCGGGCGTCTCTTTCTTTATTTCAAACTTACTGTTCAGCGACGAAAAGCACTTCGCTCACATCTTCGCTGATCGAATAAACTCGCGACGGATTGGAAAAAGTATGTCTTTTGCCGCTGACGGTGACGATGTAAGTTTCGCCGACCTGAACGTCGCCGAATCGAAAATAACCGAAAGAATTGGTTAAAACCTGAGTCGAAACGCCCTGCGAATTGACCGCCGTAACGATCATTCGCGCGATTCCGCGTCCGCTTGCTGTTACGACGCGTCCGCCGAGCGCGGCGTTTGCCGCCGTCGGCGCGAGCGGCGTTCCGTTCAGAAAGTTTTCGAGATTCGTATAGCCGTTTGAAGCGATTGTCGCCGCATCGTTCGCGTCGTTCGGATTCAAACCGCGATTGATTTCGTATTGATCGGGCATTCCGTCGCCGTCCGTGTCGGTCGGCGCAGGCGGCGAGTTCAGCGCCGGATAACCGCCGACATCGTTTTGCGAATTGATAAATGCGCCGGTTTCGTTCTGCACGTTTGTTTTGATGCGCGCATCAACCGCATCGCGCGCTCGCGAGCTTCCGGCTTCATTCAAAACGCGATTATAAGCCGTTTCCGCCGTTTCCGCATTGATATTGATCGCGCTCGGCGCAAACGATTTTTCGCTGACGATTTCCGCCAGATTGAGCGGTTCAGTCTGCTGCGTGTAACTGCCGTTAAACATCGCCCAGCCGGTGTCGGTTCCGTCGTGAATTCCGTTGACGTTGCCGTCAATGACGTTGCCGGTCTGGTAAATCAAAGTGTTCGTGCTGCCGCCGTTGAACGCTCGATTGCGTTTGCTCGAAGGCGTGTTCGGACCGGCGACGAGATAATTGCCGATGTAATTGACTTTCGTAATGCCTTCGCTCGCCGCGCCGCTGTAGCTTGCGTCGGTTCCCCAATCGTAAATCACGTTGTTGACGAAATCGAGCGTGATGTTGTCGCCGACGCGCGGATTGCGATTAAAATGATGCGCGTAAAGATTGTGGTGAAACGAAATTCTGCCGCTGCCGTAGCGAATCAGCGAACCGTAACCGTGACGACCTTCCGGGTGACACGACAAATTCAGACTTTCGGTGATAAACGACCACTGCACCGAAACGCGGTCGGAATCCGTTACTGACAAACTTTCGTCAATGCTCCACGAAGCCGAAACGTGATCAATCATCACGTCTTTTGAATTATCAACCCACAGCGAATCGCCTTCCATTCCCGAACCGCAGCGAATATCGCCGGCGCGGAAACGCAGATAGCGAATGATAACGTGCTGCGCGTTGGTCACGTTCGTCGTCCAGCCCGCAATCGTGATACCGTCGCCCGGCGCGGTTTGTCCGGCGATGGTTAGGAAAGATTTGTTGATGACCAAACGCGAATTAAGATTAATCGTTCCCGCGACATCGAAAACAATCGTGCGCGCGCCGGTCGCCGTTGTAATTCCGTTGCGCAGACTGCCCGCGCCCGTATCGTTCAAATTCGTGACGTGATAAGTGTCGCCGCCGCGTCCGCCGACGGCATACGCGCCCGCGCCCTCAGCAGTTGGAAACGCTTTAATGGTTGATTGAATCGTCAAAACGCCGCTCGCCGCTCCCGTATAATTCGGATCGCTGACGGTGGCGACGACGTTGTAATTGCCGAGTGCCGTCGGCGCGTTTGCCGAATTGTTGTAAGTTACCGTCACGTTCAAACCGCTCGGAACAGTCGTGACAGTTACGGTTTTCGCCGTTCCGTCATAATTCTGCACGAGATTGGAAAGCGTCACCGTCGCCGCGGCTTTTGCAATCGTCAAAGTTCCGGTCGCCGAACCTTGATAATTGGCGTCGTCAATCGTCGCCACGACCGCGTAAGTTCCCGCGTTCGTCGGCGCACTTGTCGAGCCGTTATAAGTGACGACGACATTCAGATTCGCCGGATTGGTGACAACGCCGATTGTTTTGGCATTGCCGTCATAAGTTTGATTGAAATTGGAAAGCGTGACGGTCGCCGAAAGTTTTTCCTGCGGCGTAAAACCGATTGTGTTCGCCGGATTTAGATAAAAATCTCTCTCTGTTGATGACAAAGGATTGCGGCAATCGCTGCGCGAAATCGGATGGCGCTGCGAGCAGTCAACCGGCGTCACGCCGTCGAGCGCGCGCGTATTCGATTCCCAGAATCTGATGTTTGGATAATTCGCCGCGTCAACCGTGTTCGTCGGGTTATTAAAGAGCCAGCCGATTGGCGCAATGTGCGAATCCATCTGCGAATCAATAATCACGACCTGACTTGCCGGAAAATCGTCCGGGTCAATGCGCGAAAGATAGTTTCCCGTCGTCACGCCCGCGCCTTTCGTAAAGCGGCAATTGACGTAAACATTGCCGAAGCTGTTCGCGCCGCTGTTGCGAATCTGCGTGTAATAACCGCCGTCGCGCAGCGATTTTAATTCGGTATTTTTGAAGAAAGTCGCGCCGTTGCCCCACATAAAATCAACGTCGCCTTCAATGTAGCTGTTCGCGATAACCGCCGATCTCTGTGTCAAAACTGTGTCCTGAAAACTTTTCAGATTGACGCTGTTAATCGTCGCGCGCAAACCGTTCGTGCGAATTGCTTCGGCTTGCGAACCGCCCTGCGGCGTCGTGTTGTGCAGCGTGATGTTTTCCAGATTGAAATCCGCCGCGTCAACGCCGAACGAAGTGCGGTAATTACCGGAAACCGCGCCGTTCAAATTGCTGTTGTTGGCGTAACGCTGAACGGTTCCGGCGCGCGATTCGCCGCGCACGGTGATAAAAGGTTTATTCGACGGAATATAAACGATTTCCGTATAAGTTCCGTTTTTGACGTTGATGAAAACTCGCTGCGCGTTGTTCGCCGGAACGAAATCAACCGCGCCCTGAATCGTGCAGAAATCGCCGGAATTGTCCGCCGCAACCGTCAAAGAAGTTGCTCCGCTTGCCGGAACCGCCGCTTTGGTCGAGAAACGAAACGTATTCTGATCGGAAAATCCGCCGAACGGCACGTTTGCCGCGTCGGTCAAAACGCCCGCGTCCATCGTCACGTAATAAGTCTGGTTGTAAGCGAGCTGATTGTGCGGATAAATGTTCGCCGTGTTGCCTTCGATGATAATCGGATAATAGCGAAACGCCGAAACGCCGCCGATGGTTTTCGTCTGCGGCGAAGTCGCAAGATCAATCGTGTCAACGAGGGTTCCGTCGGCGCGATAAATGCGAATCGCGCCGCTCGTGCCGATGCGCGGCGTTTGATTAAACGTAATCGCGAGCGGCGTGTCGGCGCACATCGCGGCACTGCCGCTGACCGGTGAAAACGCCGTCGCGGCAATCGTCGAAACGACCGTCAAACGAACCGTGTCGCTTGTCACGCTGCCGTTCGCGTTCGTGATCGTTACTTTATAATTGCCCGTATCGCTGTTCTGCACGCTCGCAAAATTCAGCGTCGCGTTCGTTGCGCCGCCAATCAAAACATTGTCTTTAAACCATTGATACGACAGATTATCGCCCGTCGCCGTCACCGAAAGCGCCGCCGCCGTGCCGACCGTCGCCGTCGTGTTCTGCGGCTGCTGCGTAATCGCCGGCGGCGGATTAACCTGACCGCTCGAAACCGTCAAATTCACCGTGTAGCTGACCGCTTCGCCGCCCGCATTGCTGACGCGCACCGAATACGCGCCCGAATCGGTGGTTTGCGCGCTGTTAATCTGCAAAGTCGCCGTCTGTGCCGACGCGTTGCCGGTAATCGCGTTGCCGTTTTTCAGCCATTGATACGACAAATTACTGCCGCTCGCCGCCACCGAAAACTGGACATTGCTGCCGACCGCGACCGTCTGCGAAGAAGGCGCGGGCTGCGTCGTAATCACCGGCGCGGCGGGATTGAAATCAACCTTAAACTGCGTAAATTTAATTTTCGTCGCAAAAGCCGCTCCGGCGATGCGGAAGCTGAACCAATCGAAAGCCGTGTACGGCGTCTGGCTTGTCTCGGTCGCCGTGTAATTCAAATTGGCGAGCGCGCCGCCCGTGACCGCAATCGTGACCTGCGTTTCAGTCGCGGAAACTCTTCTGACCGAATAATTAAAAGTGTACGGCGTGTTGTCAACAAGTGTCTGCCGCGCCGTCGCGCCCGAACCGGCGAGCGGCGACCAACCGGTGGCAACACCGCCGCTCGTCGTTCCCATACTATTAAAAATATTAGTCGTCGGCGAAGCGTCTTTGCGGTAAAGAATAAACGGGTTGCCCGTCGCGCTGCCGTAAAACTGCGCGCCGTAACCGGTATCATCCGCAAAATTAGCATCGTTTTGACCGCCGGTTTTATCCGCCGCCGCGCGCGAGCCGTTAGAGTTGAGCAGTCCGAAACGGATGTCCGATCCGCCAGTTCCCGCACCCGTCAAGCTGAATGTTCCGGCAAACGAAATCGTGTCGCCGACGCCGAGCGTCAGCGGCGAACCGGAGTTAGTAAAATACGCCCAATACGCATCCGAACCGCCAGAATTTGTCACGTTATATTCGACCGAACCGATTGCGTCAATTCTCGTCGTGCCGGAACGCGCTTTGTAAACGGCAAGCGAATTATTCGCCAAATCCTGATTCGTGCTGCTGCCGTCGGCGAAAACGTCGTTGATGACGGTTGCCGCCTGCGCGTAAAACATAAATGATGCCGTTACCAGACAGACGACGGCGAAAATTGACGCAAAAATATTTCTCGGACGCATTTTTAACATATTTAATTTTCTCAGTTCGGTTCTAAAGTTTTTCGCGGCTCTCGTTAAAAAACAAAAGCCGTTTTTGAAAGTCGGTTAGTTTTTTATTTTTTCGGTTCGCCGCTGATCTTCGCTTTCCATTTCGGATATTCTTTTTCGATCAGCGCGCTCGGATTCGCCACGAGCCAGGTGTAGCCGCCCGCGCGTTCGGCTTCGATTTCGGAAATGTCGTATCTGATGACCGCGTCGCGCCCGATGAAAATCGGTTTCATCGTTTCCATTTGATAAAAACGTCCCCACAGCGGTTCGGCTTTGGCATCTTTGACGAGCGAATATTTCCAGCCGTCCGGCGATTGCTTTCGTTCGAGCCGCACGCCCAAAAGTTTGTTTTTGCGATACCAGTCAATCGCCGCCTCGACCGATTCGATAATTTGCGCGTCGGGATTTTTTACACTCATCAAAAATCTGACGATGTTGACCGATTCGCCGCCCGACAAAGACGCCGGTTCAAACGCGCGCGCGTTCGCCG
Organism: Acidobacteriota bacterium; assembly: GCA_005790265.1. GTDB lineage: Bacteria > Acidobacteriota > Blastocatellia > Pyrinomonadales > Pyrinomonadaceae > SXVE01. Next base: position 6,412 of record SXVE01000187.1, read on the forward strand.
GTTTCAGAGTGTTTTCATCATACTGCGCCGCCCAGATCGTTTTTTTGCCGTCAACGACGACTTGCAGTTTTAACGTCAAATCGAGTCCTTTTTTAAAGCCTTTTTCGGCGGCGAGACGGCGTTCTTCGTCAACGAAAAGATAATCGTCATCCTTCTGAGCGATGTCGCGGAAAAGCCGCAGCACGCCGATCATCGCGTCGTCGTTGTAAGTGATGTGCGTGTAATAACCTTTTTTGAGCGGGAAAAACTGCGGAAAGCCGCCGTTTTCATACTGCATTTTGAGCAGGTAATCCAAGCCTTTGAAAAAAGATTCTTTGAAAACGGGAATTTCCGTGCGCTTCGGATTCGTATTCGTCAAACCGGTGATGATTTTGGCGAGGTAAGCGACTTGCGTGAACGTCGTCCGGTTGTCAATCGTCGTATCTTTGACGATTGATTTTTTTTTAAGGAGCGCGTCTTTTTCGCTCAAAGTTAAAAGCGCGGCGTGATCGGTGTTTTTTTCCCAGCCGCCGTTTTCTTTTTGATACGCGACGAGCTGATTGGCAATCGTCACGGCTTCGTCGGTCGGATACCAGATCGGCTGGCGTTTCAAAATGTCAGTTCCCCATTCGACCGGCTCGAAAACTTCCGCGACTTTTCCCGTTGATTTTGAATCAGGCGTTTTCGGATTCCAATCGTCCGCGCCTTTTAAGAAATTTTCTGCCTGGAATTGTTTCGCTTCCGCGTCGGTCAACTGCCGCGACCATTTAACTCGCGCAGTGTTGTTCGCGCCCGCGCCGCTCGATTTATATTCAGCAAAATATGCCGTTTTTTCGCGGTCCGGTTGCCAGTGATGCCAGCCTTCAGCGCGAATGTGCGCGCCCATTTCGGTTTCTAAATAAACCGTGCGCCCGTAATCGCGCCACGGA
>SXVE01000019.1 GCA_005790265.1 Acidobacteriota bacterium
GGTCGCGGCGGCAAAACTGAAACGCGCGCAGGATCGCGTGACATCGGCGCGTCCGTTTGCGCAGAAAATGACGCAGGTGCTCGGCGGTTTGAGCGCGCGCATCGGCGATAATTTTTCGCATCCGCTGCTCGACGCACGCGGTGACGAAAATTATTTGGTAGTTCTGGTCAGCGCCGACAAAGGTTTGGCGGGAGCATTCAACGCCAATGTGATCAAAGCGACACAAGCATTTTTGAATGAAAATTCGTCAAAACAAATGCGGATGATTCCGGTCGGACGCAAAGGACGCGATTTCTTTAAACGGCGCGAAATGGGTTTCTCTGAAGAATATGTCGGATTAACCGGCAGCGGCAGCGTCAAACACGAAGAAGCGGTGGAAATTGCGCATCGCATTATTCAGACTTTTACTGAAGACACCACGATTGATAAAGTTTTTCTCGTTTTCACCGAATTTAAAAGCGTTCTCTCGCAAAAACCGGTGGTCGAACAACTGCTGCCGATTCCGCGAATCGCTGACGAAAACGAAAATGCAAATTCTGCGCAAGCCGAATATATTTACGAACAACCGCCGGCGGAAATTTTCGGCAAATTGCTGCCGAAACAGGTTGAAACGCAAATTTATCGCGCAATGCTTGAATCGGTCGCTTCCGAACAGGGCGCGCGAATGACGGCGATGGATTCGGCGTCGAAAAATGCGGGCGAATTGATTGATACGCTGACATTGAATATGAACCGCATTCGTCAGGCGGCGATTACGAAAGAAATCATCGAAGTCGTTTCCGGCGCAGCGGCGCAATAATTAATTACGAATTTCAAATTACGAATTACGAGTCATACACTTTCGAGTTTGTAATGAAAAATTTCAATTTAGCAAACAAAAGGCGCGAACGGATTTTCCGTTACGCGCCTTTGATTTTGTGGATCGCACTGATTTTTTATTTGTCGGGCGGGCAAGCGTCAATGCCGCAAACGTCGCGATTTATTCGTCCGCTCCTCGAATTTTTGTTTCCAAACGCGGCTGAAGAAACGTTAATTTCCTATCACGCTTACATTCGCAAATTCGCGCATTTTTTCGTTTATGCGGTGCTCGCTTTCTGGTCTTGGCGCGCGCTGAAAAATTCTTCGCATTTAGTTTTGCAAAAATTCAGATACATTTCTGCTCTTTTGATAGTTTTGCTTGTCGCTTCGATTGACGAAACGAATCAAAGTTTCAACGCGGCGCGCACCGGCTCGATTTACGATGTCGCGCTCGATTTTATCGGCGGATTAACGGTTATTTTTCTCATCTACTTAACGACAAAACTCAAATCTCGTCACGACCAAATCTAACTAAACTTCTAGCGAATAATTATTGCTACGAATCTTTATTTTCACTCGATTTTAGTTGGTTGCTGCGCCACTTGCGCGTTAAATCCTGCGCGTTTTGAATCATTTCGGGAATCAGCCGCGCTTCGGGCAAAGTGCGCCAGTGGCGAACGGGAAGTTCGGCTTTCATCGCTTTTATTTTCAGACGAAACGGATTGAAAATCGAACGGTAATAAACCAGCCAGAAATCTTCGGTCGCGTCATCTTTCGGCGCGTTTTCCGCCGCAACTCCGGGCGAAAAAGTTAGATTTTCTTTGTCCCAATGCGCGCACAGTTTCGGCGTTAAAATCGAAAAACGCATCGCGCCGAAACGACGCACGAAAAACGGCGCGCTGCGTTCGACCGTTAAATGCTGCGGTTCGTGCCACGCAACGTAAATTTCCTGTTCGTCAATCACGGTTTTTCTAAACCGGACAAACGCGTGAAATTTATGAACGTCGCGCGCCACGGCTTTTTCCATCAGGCGCGCGCGGCGCACGTCTTCGTCCGATTCAATGTGTAGTAGATAACGATTTTCGTTGACGAGGCGAAACAAAATTCGGTATAGCAGCGCCCATTTTTCGTCGTCGTCAAAACAGGCGACGGTTTCCGCAAGCGCGAGAAATTCCGCCGAAACTTTCCGCGTCGGCGAAACATTTTCGTCGGTCGAAACGCTGGCGAATAAATTGTTTGCCGCATTGATCGTCCAAAAAATCTCGTCCGGCGCGATTTCCTTTTGCAGGCAATCGCGCGCCGCCGCGCGCCAGCTCGCAAAATTGTTTTCAATGGAAATTTGCAGCATAAATTTTACAATTCGCCGGTGAGCGCTGTGTTTGCGGTTGCGTAAACTTCAAATAAAGACGGCTGAATCGCTTTCGGTTTTAATCGTTCTTCCAAACTTTCCGAATCGAGTTTGTAAACGTTCGGGTTGTAATCGGCAGTCGTAATAAACCATTTAGCGCGAGCGATAACGACGCGCAGTTTGGCTAAATCGGCGAGCGTGATGCGGTGATAATGGCGAATTTTCAGAATGCGAGAAACGTTGCGCGCGCCTAATCCCGGAACGCGCAAAAGCTGACGCGCGGGCGCGGAATTAACATCAACCGGAAAATACTCGCGATGGCGCAACGCCCACGTGAGCTTCGGGTCTTTTTCCAAATCCAGATTTTTTTGCTTGGCGCCGTGCGTGATTTCGCTCGCCGTAAAACCGTAGTACCGAATCAGCCAATCGGCTTCGTAAAGCCGATGTTCGCGCATCAAAGGCGTTTTTTCCGGCGGCAAAATTGGATTTGAATTCTCAATCGGCGTAAAAGCCGTGTAATAAACGCGGCGCAAAGCGAATTTTCGATACAAAGATTCGCTTTTTTGCAAAATCGTCGCGTCCGGCGTCGCCGTCGCGCCGACGACGAGCTGCGTTGACTGACCGGCGCGGGCGAAAACAGGCGCGTCGCCGTTTCGCTTCGTCAAATCTTTCGCGTCGTCAATGCCGTTTTTCACTTCCGCCATCGTCGTCTCGATTTCCGCCAGAGTCTTTTCCGGCGCGAGCGCGTCCAAATCGGTTTGAACGGGCATTTCGACGTTCGCGCTCAAACGGTCGGCGTATTTTCCCGCTTCGAGCAGCAAAGCGGGCGACGCACCGGGAACAGCTTTTAAGTGAATATAACCGCCGAAATTCTCTCGTTCGCGCAGAGTTTTCGCCACCGCCGTCAATTGTTCCATCGTGTAATCGGCGTTTTGAATAATCCCGGAACTTAAAA
>SXVE01000188.1 GCA_005790265.1 Acidobacteriota bacterium
AGTTTAATCTTTCGGCTGTTTGCGGTTTTTGTTCCCAAATTGCTCAAAGAAAGTCGTCCACGAAGGACACGAAGGAACACGAAGAATTAGATCAAATAACATAAATCAAAAAATATAAAATAAGAAACAATTGCAATGAATCAAGAAACAATTGCAACGAACCACTAAACAAAGTTTTGTTTTTTACCTTCTTATTATCCTTCGTGTTTCTTCGTGTCTCTCGTGGACGAATTCCCTCAGGCTAATTTTAATTCGCGCCACGTTTTCGGCGTGAATTTTGTGTATTTGCGGAACAGTGCGGTGAAATGGCTTTGATTTTTGAAACCGGTTTGCAGACTGATTTCGACGAGCGGCAAAACGTCTTCGGCGAGCAGTTGTTTGGCGCGTTCGATGCGGCGCGCGGTTAAATATTGCTGCGTGGTTTGTCCGGTCGAGCGGCGAAAGGCGCGGGCGAAATGAAACTGGCTCAAATCAGCGATTGAAGCGAGATTCGCAAGGCTCAAATCCGCGTCGAGATTGGCGTCAATAAATTCCTGCACGCGCCGCAGTTTGTAGCCGGAAAGTCCGCCGTTCGTCGTTTCGGCGGCGCATTTGGCGTTGCTGTAATTTTTCAGCAAATGCAGCGTCAAAACGTTAATCAGCGAATCGGCGTAAAGATTTCCTTCGCGGTTTTCGCTGCCGTATTCGTTGAGCAGAGTCAAAGCGATTTGCTGCACGAGCAAATCTGCGTCGCCGACTTCATCGTAAAAATCGAATTGCGGCGAAAAGCGATTTTCGGCGGCGGTTTGGCGGACGAAATCCGGCGCGAGCAATATTCCCAAATGCTCAATCGGTTTGTCCCAAAACGCGCTGATCGTTTGTCCCGCCGGAGTAATGCAGATGCCGCCGCCGCTTTGGTAATTGTGCGTTTTTCTTTTTCCCGTCGGCGTGATGCGTTCGGTCGTCAAAACGCCCGCCATCGGAATGTTTATTTCGTGAAATTCGGAGGCGTGTTCGAGCATTCGTCCGGGCATTACGCGCGCTCGATGAATACGCAAACTCGACCATTCGGCGCGCTGCCGAAAATCGTATTGCGATGCGAGATTTTCGTTGTGCCAGATGATGTTCATCGAAAGCTATTTGTAAACCCGTTGCCGCAAAAACGCAAGTTCGGCATCAGTAAGCGGCGAAAATTCCGCCGAATTGGAAAATCTGACGGGTAAGATCAATCGCCAAAAACCTGGTTGAACCGGAAAAACAGCGCAGCGCGAAAACTGAAAATCTTCGCGCTGGAAAATATTCAAACGCAGCGGCGGATGTTATAATACTTTCATCGGTTTAGACAGCAATAATTTTATCTGAAAAGGAAGTGAAAACATTATGAAATTACCCGGTGGATTCGATATGAATTCGATGATGAAACAAGCCCAAAAAATGCAGGAAGAAATGGGCAAACAAATGAAGGCGACCGTCGTTGACGCGACTGCCGGCGGCGGCGCGGTTTCCGTGAAAATGCGCGGCGATTTTGAAGTTTTGGAACTGATTATCTCGCCCGATCTGGTCAAAGACGGCGATGTGGAAATGATTCAGGATTTGACGCTCGCCGCCGTCAACGAAGCGCGCCGCAAAGTCGAAGAATCGCTCAAAGGAAAACTCGGCGGAATGCTGCCGCCGGGAATGATGTAAAAACTAATTGATAGTTGATAGTTGATAGTGAAAAAACTTTCAATTATCAATTATCAATTATCAATTATTATGCTCGAATACTCAGAACCCGTCGCCAAGTTGATTGACGAATTCAAACGTTTGCCCGGCGTCGGACACAAAAGCGCGCAGCGGCTCGCTTTTTATATTTTGCGGCGACCGGAACAGGAAGTCGAAAATTTCGTCGAGGCGCTGCGCGAAGTCAAAGAAAAAATCGTTTTCTGCCAGACGTGCAACAATTTGACGGACATCAATCCGTGTATGTACTGCGCTTCGCCGACGCGCGACCGCGCGCTGATTTGCGTGATCGAGGAACCGTATAATCTCGTTGCCATCGAAAAAACGCGCTCCTACAAAGGTTTGTATCACATTCTGCACGGCTCGCTGTCGCCGATTCGCGGCGTCGGACCGGACGAATTGATGCTCGCCAATTTATTGCCGCGTCTTAATCCGGGCAATAACGACGGCGTGGAAGTCAAGGAAATTATCGTCGCGACCAACCCGACGACCGAAGGCGAAGCGACGGCGAATTATATCGCGCGCCTCTTAAAACCGCTGGGCGTGCGCGTCACCCGAATCGCGATGGGAATGCCGGTCGGTTCCGATTTGGAATTCGTTGACGAAGTAACGATGGACAAAGCGATGACGAACCGCCACGAAATCTGATGAAAAAAATGAAAAATTCGAGAAGCGAAAAATAAATAATAAATGTGAAAATTGAGGTTCGCTTTTTGTTTTCCGCTTCTTGTTTATGAAAAAAAACGTCAAAAATTTGCGCCTTTTCGATGTGCTTCGACACGGAAAAGGCGTTTTTCTTTTGCGCGTTATTCACATCGTTTTCGGCATCGCGCTCACGCTTTTTTTTCGCCGAATCGAGATCGGCGCGGCGGAAAATCTGCCACAAACGGGCGGTTTGATTTTTGTCAGCAATCACCCGAACGCGCTGGTTGACCCGGCATTGCTGTTCATCGCGCTGCCGCGCCGCATCGCTTTTCTGGCAAAATCCACGCTTTTTAAGATTCCCGTGCTCGGACTGCTGATTCGCGCGGTCGGCGCGCTGCCGCTTTACCGGCAGCAGGACGCGGGCGCGGACGTTTCCAAAAATCAGAAAACTTTCGCGGTCGTGCGCGAACTGCTCGTAAAAGGCGGCGCGATCGCGATTTTTCCCGAAGGCATTTCGCACAACAAGCCGCAGTTGCAACCGCTCAAAACCGGCGCGGCGCGCATCGCGCTCGGCACGGTTTCGGTCGGGGAAAATCCGTCTTCGCTCGAACTGCAAATCGTTCCGGTCGGACTTTTCTATACAAATAAAACGACTTTTCGCAGCGAAGCGCTTCTGCTTTACGGCGCGCCGATTGCGGTCGCGCCCGTCGCGCTCGACGCCGACGGTCAGCCGCCGAAAACCGCCGTCAAAGCGCTGACCGCAAAAATCGAAGATGCTCTGCGCGAAGTGACGCTCAACGCCGAATCGGAAACGCAGCTTGCCGCCGCGCTCGTCGCCGAAGAAGTTTTCGCCTCGTTTACCGAAAGCGAAAACAATCTCGCCGCGCGGCAGGAGTTTTTGCGCGATTTTCTTGTCGAAATACCGGCAAAATCAAACGCCGAACTCGAAAAACGGCTTGCCGGTTACGACCGGAAATTAGACGAATTCGGTATCGAACCGGAATTTCTCGCGCTCGCCGACTATTCAAAATTCTTCATTTTCAAACAGGCAATCGTTCGATTGTGGTATCTCATTCTGCTTGCGCCCGTCGCTTTAATCGGAATAATCGCGCATTTTCCGGCGTATCAAATCTGCAAATTTCTCGCCTACACGCAAACGAAAAAAGGCGATTTCGATATGGCTTCAACGGTGAAAGTATTAGCCGGAATCGTGCTGATGCCGCTGACCTGGCTGATTATTGCCGGAGTTTTATACTATTTCGGTTTCGGCAAAGTCGCCGCGCTCGGCTCAATTCCGGTTTCTTTTTTGAGCGGTTACATTGCGCTGCGCACGCTCGAAGAAATCGCGGAGCTGAGCGGTTGGGCGAATGCGATTATTTTGTTTTTCCGACGCCGCGAAAAATTTCTGCGTCTGCTCGCGGAAAGAAAAAATCTGCACGAAGCGTTTACTGGCAAAATCAAAAAATAAAAAGCGAAAGTCTGAACATTTTCAAACTTCCGCTTTTGTTAAATGATACCTAAAAAAATAAAAACTCTCCGCCGCGACGGAGAGTTTTTAAGGTAATTTTCTTGGCGTCTCCGCATCTCGGCGGTGAAAAACATTATTAATAATCTGTTACCTCGAATTTTTGATGCGGCTTGAAGCGGGTTATCAACAATTCGATTAATAATTTTAGAATCTTACTTTCTCTTCTTCCGCTTCCGACGCGCTGCGCGATGTGCGCCATTCGCTTTCGTCTTCGTAAAAATTTACGTCGTAAGTCGTCAGGCTTTTAACCGGAATTCCGTTAAATTCATTCGGCGCGTCTTCAAATTTGACGATGGTTCCGATGCCGATCACTTCGGTGCCGAAATCGTTGACGAGCTTGATCGTATCTTCAATCGCGCGACCGGTGCGCAGAATGTCGTCAACGATAATTGCCGGATAAACGTCGCCTTCCGCGATGTATTGGCGAAACTGACGTTTGCCGTCTTCAACTTCCGCCCAGTAAATCTGGTCGGCGCTCAATGCTTCGCGCACGCCGAAAGCGACCATAATTCCGCCCGGACTTGGACTGATAATCGAAACGCGCGGCAGGCGGCTCGAAATCGCTTTTTCCATACGGAAAAGGCGGCTCAAACCGACCGAGAGAATGCGCGCGTTATCGTAATAGCGAAACGCGAGCGGCATTTGAAAATAATGCGAAGCGTGTTTGCCGCTCGGGTAAACGAAATGTCCTTTGCGATACGCGCCGGTCTTTTTTAAGATTTCCATTACGGATTCCGATGACGGAACTAAATCAATCATTTTTATCTCCTTGAAATTAACAACGTAATTTTTATAGCGTTATAAACTCTAAAAATACGAGTTTAATCATCAGCCATATTTTTATCAAATTTCGCCGTGCAAAACATTCTCGATCAGCGCTCTTTGCGCCGCGCTTATTTTGTCCGGCATTTCCGCAAAAGTGAACCAGCCGAGCGCGTTGATTTCGCGGCTTTTAACCGCGGCGATGCCGACGGATTCGGCGCGAAACAGTATTTCGACGTGACGCGCGACCGTGCGGACGCGAATCATTTTAATGTTTTTCAATTCCAATCCAGTTTCTTCGGCAAGCTCGCGGCGAATCGCGGCTTCCGGCTGTTCGTTCGGTTCCATAAATCCGCCGGGAAGTCCCCAATTATAAAACGGACGCAAAACGTGATCGAGCAGCAACACTTTTTTTTCGTGATCGGTAATGACCGCTGCGACCGAAACGGTGAATTTCTGCTGCGTGGCGCGAATCGCGCGCATCCGCAGAAACGGCGGCGTTTTTTCCCAGATAAAACTGATTGTTTTTCGTAACATTTCTGATTTCGCAAAAGTTCAAGTTTATCATTTTGAAAATCAATTCGGCTTGCGCTAAAATTCTTTCAAACCGACAGAAAAACTAAAAACTAAAAACCTGAAAAGTTTATTTTGAGATTTGTTTCGCGCTCGAAAGTTGCGGGCTTTGTGTTCTTCAAAGCATCGCCGCTTCAAGCGAATCAAACGTTGCGCCGAGCAGCATTGTCCGTTTATTTCCAACCGATAAAAATTTTTCATCGAATACGAAATAAAATCTGAATAAAAACTGGAAGATTAACATTGTTGAAAGTTTCTAAACAATGTAAGCGAGCAGAAATTCCCGCTCTCTCGCTGCCATACCGGATTAATAAAAATACATATTTTTCTGCAATAACAAGGTTCCGCCGGAGGGTTTAATGGTCACAATTTATCCACGTTTACGAGATGTCTGCGTCTTTTTCGCGGCGGCGCTCGTTTTTTCCGTTTTTTCTGTCAATGTCTTTGCGCAAAACGACAATTTAACCAATGATCTGAAGCACTCTTTTAGTAAATTCGACTTAGTTCATCAATACAAAAATTCACTGCGCGGCGACGGCGCGCAAAAAACGCTTGTGCTGCGGACGGCGGAAAAAACTTTCGAGCTGAATCTGACGCCGCGAGATTTGCGCGCGGCGCGTTACCGAGCGGAAAACGTGACAGTAATGGGAACGGAGATTCTAGAACGCGAGCCGGTTTCGACTTATCGCGGAACAATTTCCGGCGACGAAAAATCGCAGGTTCGGCTGACGATCGACAATAACGGTATCGAAGGATTTTTCGCGGCGGGCGGCAGCCGATTTTTCGTCGAACCGGCACGCAATTATTCGGCGTTCGCTTCGCAAAACGATTTGATCGTTTACCGACCGGAAGATGCGTTGCACGAAGAAACATTCGCTTGTCATTCGCAGCTCGCCGGAAAAATCGAAAAAGGAAAAGAGCTGGTCGCCAATTACGAGAACGCGCTGGCGGCGGATTTACGCGTCATCGAAATGGCGACCGAAGCCGATTATGAATACGTCAATTCGGTCGGCAGCGCGGGCGTGGCGAACACGAAAATTCTCGGCATTCTCAATATGGTCGAAGGCGTTTATCAAAGCGAACTCGGCTTGGCGATCAGCGTGGTTTTCCAGCATTCGTGGTCAGTGCCCGATCAATTTAACGGCGCTAATTCGGACGCGCTTTTGCGCTCGTTTCAAGCGTATTGGAATGCGAATATTCCCCAATCTTCAATTCAGCGTGACGCGGCGCATCTGTTCACCGCCAAGCCGAACGTGATGGCGCAGGGGTTGGCTTATATCAGCGTCGTGTGTCGTTCGTCGTCAGCGACTGATGTCGCTTACGGTTTAAGCGGCAGAGTAAACGTCGAATGGCAGTGGGAAGCGGGAAACTTTTTGGTGACGGCGCACGAAATCGGGCATAATCTCGGCGCTAATCACGCTGAACCGGCTGGGTCGTGCGCGAATACGCTGATGAACGCGCAGATGAGCGATTCATCGGCATTTTCTTTTTGTTCCGCTTCGCGCACGGAAATTTCCAATTATCTGGCGGCAAACGGTGCTTGTTTAGCTCCGCGCGTCAGCAAATCCGTGAAATTTGATTTTGACGGCGATGCGAAGGGCGACATTGCGGTTTTTCGACCGTCGAGCGGAATGTGGTATTTGAACCAGAGCGGGCGCGGATTTAATTTCGCGCAATTCGGTCAGGCGGGCGATAAACCGTCGGCGGCGGACTTTGACGGCGACGGGAAAACCGACATTTCCGTTTATCGCCGCGGAAGCTGGTATCGAATGAACAGCGCGACAAACACTTTTGCCGCCGTTACTTTCGGCGATGCGAACGATGTTCCGGTTTCGGCGGATTACGACGGCGACGGGAAAACCGACATTGCTGTTTTTCGCCCGTCGAACGGTTACTGGTATTGGCTCAACAGCGCGAGCGGCAATTCTTTCGGTTCGATGCAGTTCGGCGCGTTCGGCGACGTTCCGATGCCGGCGGACTACGACGGCGACGGCAAAGCGGAAATCAATGTTTTTCGTCCGTCGAGCGGAACCTGGTATCGCATTAACAGCAGCAGTCGCGCGTTTTTCGCCGCGCAATTCGGGCAGAACGGCGATAGAGCGCTGTCCGGTGATTTTGACGGCGACACCAAAGCGGATTTGGTCGTTTTCCGTCCGTCGAGCGGTTCGTGGTATATCCTGCGCAGCAGCGACGGCGGATTTTTAGGTTTGCAGTTTGGCGCAAGCGCCGACGTTCCGATGCCCGCCGACTTTGACGGCGACGGCAGAACGGACATTTCGGTTTTTCGCCAGTCGAGCGGTTATTGGTATCGCATCAACAGTTCCAATAATGCATTCGTCGGCGTGCAGTTCGGACAAGTCGGCGATGTTCCGGCAGAGTTTAATCTGTAATTTTTCGTAACAGCGAAAAATCGCTAATTAAAAAAGGGACGCTGAAAAAGCGTCCCTTTTTTCTTTTATGATGCGCAGCGTTTTACTGCAGGGAAACATCGTCAACGCGGAAAGACGTCGTTCCCGAACGGTCGGTC
>SXVE01000020.1 GCA_005790265.1 Acidobacteriota bacterium
GCGCGATTTGCAGGACGAATTTGATCTTTCATATCTTTTTATCTCGCACAATATCGCCGTCACCGCGTTTATGAGCAGACGCATCGGCGTGATGTATCTCGGAAAATTGGTCGAAATCGGCGCGAGCGACCAAATCACGACTGCGCCTGGTCATCCATACACGCAAAAGTTGATCGAAACGATTCCCGAACCCGATCCGTCAAAACGCGAAATCGAAAGAGGCGTCGAAACCGCGATTAACGAAAACACGACACGTCCGAGCGGCTGTGTTTTTCGTCTGCGATGCCATTTAGCGCAGGAAATTTGCGCGGCGGAAGAACCGAAATTGCGGGAGATTGGAGAAAATCGGCAAGTCGCTTGTCATTTTGTAACTAACATTCTGAGTTAACACTATTTTAATTGCTGTCAAGTATTGAATAATGAAACAAAACTTAAATCTTGAAGATTGGCTACGAAAAAAAATTACCTTTACACAATTCTGGTATCTCGATAAATCACAAACAGTTGAATTTGAGTTTAAAAAAATTCACGGTCCTCGCTCAAGTTATGCGTTTGTTAGATTCGACTGTAATCCATCAACTCATTTGAGTTTTAACTCAAACAATGTTTTCGACTCGAAACTATCGCCTGATTGGATAAAACTCTTTGAAGCTTCAATATGTGAAGCTATTGTGGACAGCTTGATATGTAATTCTTTAACTCCTTATTTCGGATGTGAGTTGAATTTAATTCAAATAAAATACGATGAAGTTGGAAGCAGTGAAGATTCTTTTTACAAAGCTACCAAAGAAGCTATGAAGGAATTGATTATTACATCCGACTGGAAGCATTACGTTTAAACTTTATGCTGCGTTACATTTTAACCAGAATCATCGGGCTTTTCGGCGTTTTGCTGATCGTCTCAGCTTTGACTTTTGCGCTGATGCACAAAGTTCCGGGCGGACCTTTTGATGCGATTGCGCTCGAAAAACAGCAGATGATTCCCGATGAAATCAAGGCGCAGCTTAACGAAAAATATGGCTTAGATAAGCCGGTTTTCGAGCAGTATCTGCTGTTCGTCAAAAACGCCGTCCGGCTCGATTTCGGTTATTCGATGGCTTATCCGGGCAGAACGGTCGTCGGGATTTTTAAGGAACAATGGAGTTATTCGCTCCAATTGGGGCTTTTGACGTTTGTGTTTTCGATTATCGTCGGTGTGGGCTTAGGAATTTTTTCGTCGATCAAACCGAACTCTTTTCTCGACTATTTCGGCACGGGCGTTTCGATTTTTTGTCTTGTGATGCCGAGTTTCGTGTTTGCGATTCTGCTGCAATTCGTTTTTTCGGCGTGGCTCGGCTGGCTGCCGACCGGCGGTTGGAGTTCGCCGCGCCATTGGATTATGCCGGTTTTGGCAAATTCGCTCGCGCCCGTTCTGGTTTTGCAGCGCTACACGAGAGCGAGTATGAAAGACGCGCTCAGAGCTAATTATGTGCGGACGGCGAAGGCGAAAGGTTTGAGCCGGCGGCGAATAATTTTCGTCCACGTCTTTAAAAACGCGCTCACGCCGCTTCTGACAGTCGGCGGACCGCTCGCCGCCGGATTGATCGTCGGTTCGTTTTTCGTCGAAAGCATTTTCCGCATTCCGGGCATCGGTTTTTATTTCGTTTCGGCAATCGGCAGCCGCGATTACCCGATGATTATGGCGACGACTTTGATCTGGACTTTGATTATCAGCGTCGCGTATTTGGTGACCGATTTGCTTTACGCGCTCGCCGATCCGCGTGTGAATTTATTGAAGGAAGAGTAAAAATTTTAACCGCAGATTCACACAGATAAACGCAGATAAAAAATTGACTCAAAATGGCGACAGATGGAGCAACAGTAAATAAAACTTTTATCAATTCGCAAACAAGTAATTTTCTGCGTTTCTGGCGGACATTCGCACGCAATAAAATCGCCGTTTTCGCGTTCGTGTTTATCTTTTTTCAAATAATCATCGCCGTCGCCGCGCCTTATATCGCGCCGCATAATCCGTATAAAGGCGATTTTTTGGCGACTTGGGAAACGCCGAATCGTTTTCACTGGCTTGGAACTGACGATTTGGGGCGCGACGTTTTATCGCGGCTGTTATACGGCGCGCGGATTTCTTTGAGCGTCGGCGTTTTGAGCCAGCTGGCGATTGCGCTCGTCGGCGTTCCAATCGGCGCGCTCGCGGGACTGAAAGGCGGTTGGTTCGATTACGTTCTGATGCGCGTGATTGATGTTTTATCGTCATTGCCAACGATTCTTTTTTATATTTTATTGATGGTCGCGCTTGGTGCAGGATTCTGGAATTTGATTCTGGCGATGACTTTGACAGGCTGGATCGGCATTGCGCGTCTGGTTCGCGGGCAGGTTTTGTCGCTCAAGAAAACCGATTACGTTCGCGCTTCGCGGGCGATGGGCGGCGGAACGTTTTATATTTTGAAAAAACACGTTCTGCGCAACGTCATGTCGCCGATTATCGTTTCCGTCGCGCTCGGCATTCCGGCGGCGATGTTTGCCGAAGCGGGATTGAGTTTTCTCGGTTTGGGCGTGCCGTCACCGGAAGTTTCGTGGGGGCAAATGATCGGAATGTATCAGCCGTATATTCGCACGGCGTGGCATCTGACGGTTTTTCCGGCGATAATTTTGGCGCTGACGATGCTCGCGTGGTTTCTCTTGGCGGATAATATCCGCAATTCGCTCGACATTCGCGATTAGTTTGCCGGCTGTCATTTTCACGCTAAATAAATCCCGCTTTTTTCAGCGTTTCCATCGTTACGCCCTGATTTTCATTAACGTTTTTGCCGTAAAGCATTATTCGTTCGACGTATTTGCCGATAATGTCGGCTTCGAGATTAACCGCGTCGCCGCTTTTTAAGGTTGAAAAATTCGTCAATTCCCACGTTTTCGGAATCACGGCGATTTCAAAATAATCTTCTTTTAATTCGGCGACGGTCAGCGAAATTCCTTCGACTGAGACCGAGCCTTTGTAAACGAGATATTTCGCCATTTCCGCCGGAAAACCGACGCGAATCGTCCAAAAATCGCCGCTTTGCACGGCGGAAATAAATCTGCCGCGCGCGTCAACGTGTCCTTGCACAATGTGTCCGCCGAGCCGCGTCGAAGGCGTGACGGCGCGTTCCAAATTGACGACCGAACCGACTTTTAATTGTCCGAGCGTCGACTTATTAAGAGTTTCATCCGAAACATCAGC
>SXVE01000189.1 GCA_005790265.1 Acidobacteriota bacterium
AGATTTCATTGATGCGACACGGCTCGCTAAACCGTCAAAAACGAAATTGTTTCTGGCTTTCGTCGGTTTCGTTTTCGGCTTTGTGATGCTGCTGGCGGTTTTATGCTGGTTTTTCGGCATCGGCGTTTTCGCCGAATCGAAAAAACAAACCGTTGACCGCACGGCGAAAACGAATCAATCAATCGCGCCCGCAACCGAAGACGAAAAGCTCAAAATGGCTTTGAATATCGTCGCCGAAAAAACGCCGAGCGGCGGCGACGATGAACTGACGACGACAGACCCGAACGGCGCGGCGACAAACGATTCATCCGTCACCGTGCCGCCGATTAAATCTGTTGATTTAAACGAGCCGGTCGTCGTGCCTGACGCGCTTTCGACGCAGAACCCTAGTCTCGGCAACAAACAGACAATTACGGCGAACGGGGAACTTACGCGAGCGCAAAACATTTCGCTTGCCGACAAAAACTCAAATACTTCCAGTGGCGGCAAATCGAATCCGCTTGGTGACGCGACGACGAGGACCGACCGCGAATTGCAGCCTACGGGACGCTCGCTCTTTTTCGGCGTGCAGAAACAGGAAAAACCTGCCTCCGACTTGCTCTCGCAAAACGTCAATCAAACGATTTTGAGCGGCGCAACCGCCGATGCGAATAACGGCGCGGCAATTCCGTTCGGAACGCTTCTGCCCGTCAGATTTTTAGGCGCGGTTTTCACGCTCCGTGCTTCGGGCGGGTTGGTCAGAATGGAATTAACGCGCGCCGTTTCGGGGAAGAATTATTCGTATCCGGCTGGCACAGTTTTAGTCGGTACTCTGCGCGGCAGCGAATACAAGCGAGCCTTTGTTTCGGTCGTCGGGTTGATTGACCCGAAGAGCGGCGGCTTAGTTAAATTCGAGGGCGAAGTGATGGGCAGCGACGGGGCATCGGGCGTTGTCGGTCGAAAGCGGAAAGTTAAAAGCGCTTGGTCTCGTGTTCTCGCCGGATTACGCGATGTCGGAACGTCAGCCGTGAACGTCATCGGTAGCCGTCGTTTGGGCGGCACAGTAGTCATTTCAGATTCGACGACAAGAGCCTCCGGCGTTTTGTCGCAGGAACTCGGCGGCGTAACGCGCGGCGATTCGGGCGAATTCGTCGAAATCTCAGCCGGAACGAACGCTTACGTCTTGGTTACGGATTTACCTGATGAAGCTTCAGATACGAGCCGGTTCGCTCAAAACAAGCAATCGGCGACCGGACTTTCGGACGAAGAATTGGCGAATCTTTTCAGCGAAGGCTCGCCCGAAAAAATCCGCGCCGCGCTGCCGAAAATGACACCGCAGTTTCGCCGTCTCGCCGAGCAAGCTCTGGCGACGATGAACGGCGAATAAACGTCACAAACACACGAAAATGATTCCGCACGAAACTACAAAACCACAAGTCAATCCGCGCAAACTCGTCCTGGAGGGACGTGAGCGCGAGTTGTATGAATTGATTTGCAGCGCGGCGTATGTTCCCGAAGAACAAAATTTTTCCGACTTTTGCCAGAGTCTAAAATCCGGGCGGGCGTGGCTCGTATCGGGAACGCGCGGCAGCGGCAAAACGGCTTTTCCCGAAGCGCTCGCCGCCGCTTGCAATCTGACCATTTGCATCGTCGCCGGGCGCGACGGATTGCGGCAGGAAGAAATTCTTTACGACTGGGACAGGGAAGAACAGAGCGAGTGGATGCAGGAGCATTTGCGGCTGGCTAAAAATCTGGCGGAAAATGAGCGCGAAAATCTGCTCGAACGTGCCCGCCGGGAAAAATGGAAACGCGATTTTCTAATCTTAGGCGAAATGGGTTTGGCTTACGATTTGGCGGCGCAGGCGGCACGAGAGCCGGAAACAAAATCTCCGCCGATTCTACTGCTCGACGAAAGCGATAAATTCGGCGCGAGCATTGAGGATTCGATGCTGATGCCCTTGGAGCGCGGGCTTGTCTATGTGCCGCGACTTCAGGAAGGATTTATCGGCATCACGGGTTGGGAAGCCCGTCCGATTGTCGTGACGACATCGAACGATTTGCGCCACAAACTTTCCGCGCCGTTCGTTTCTCGCCACGTTTTCTCGCGTTTCAACACGCCTTCGCTTGAAAAAGAATTGGAGATTTTGCAGGCGCGCTGCCCGCAGGCTTCGACGGCTCAATTAGCTTTTGCGATAAAACTGCTCGACGCGGTGCGCGGCGTTGCCGGACTCGAAGATTATCCTTCCCTTAGAGAATCAATAGATGTCGTCAATGCCTTCGAGCGCGACCGCCTTGTGTATCTGGACGAGCAAGTTTTGCTTCGCTATTTCTGCTATTTCGTCAAAACGAGCGAGGCTCAGGAACTTCTCAAATTGCAGCTCGACTATTTGCTGCTCGCGGCGACCGCGTTTCATCCGGTCGTGGATTTGTGGCTGGCGGAGCGCGATTCGTCTTGGAAAACGATGCTAATGAATAGCGGTTCGGTTTTTGCGACGGAACGGGAGCTAGATTTACAAATTTCACATTTATAACTTATGCCTGAAAACCAGAAAAACAAAGATAAATTCGCGGTAAAAGAAACTGCAAAAAACGGCGCGAGTAAACAAAACGAAAAAGCCCAAACCATAAAGAAGCAGAGAAGCCCGATTCGGTCTTTTGCCTCTTCGCCCGCGTTCAATGTCGCCGCGCTTGTCCTTTTGCTGCTTGCGGTTTTCGCCGGAATGCGTCTGTTTTCCGCTCGTCGCAGTCCGGCGCAAGTGAGCTTCGTCGAGCGCAACGAATCGGGCGCGCCGGACGTCAGCGATTCCGAGAATCGAAATTACCCCGCGCCGGACATTTTCAAAGGCGAGGTTTATCATACGACGATCCGGCTGCGCGAGACGGGCGCGCTCGGAATGGCGATCTCCTTAGCCGTCTTCGCCGAAGCCCAAGAGAAGGGAAGCGTTCCGCCGGATTTAGAAAAAATTTGGAATTCTGTTTCCGAGCGCGGGCTTTTGCCGCCTGGCATTCAGTTACAAAATGGCGAGATCGCCTCGCCTTCCAGCGTCTTCGTTGTGCGGTATCAATCGCAGCCGCTCCGGTTTGAAATCTGCGCCAGCCCGAAACGAGGCGCGCCCGCTAGTCCCGCTTTGATGCTCAGGTTCCCGCTCGCGTCTTTGGACAAGCGAACCATCACTTATTTTCAATCGGCGCGGGCGAATCGCTTTGAACTGCCCGAACCTTTCGCGCCGCTCGAACGAATCGTCGCCGCCGGTTGGACGTTAGAGCAGTGGCGCGGAGAGCTTTTGTCGAAAGGTGAAAATCCCGCTCGGCTGCTCGACGAGGAAAAGCGGCTGCTCGAAGAATTGACATTGAGTCGTTAATTTGCTAGAAAAAATGTTTTCTCAGGAATGGATCGAAAAACTTGATGCCTCGCGCGGCATTCCGCG
The DNA here is from genome assembly GCA_005790265.1 of Acidobacteriota bacterium. Lineage (GTDB taxonomy): Bacteria > Acidobacteriota > Blastocatellia > Pyrinomonadales > Pyrinomonadaceae > SXVE01. The sequence continues at coordinate 3,408 of SXVE01000189.1, forward strand.
CAAAGCTAATGAGCAGTATCTGCCCGCATATCAAGCGTTCTGGGCGTGGATGCAGGATGTCGGGCAAGCCGTGTTCTTTATTTTGCTCGGAGTTTTTGGCGCGATGCTCAGTTTGTTCGCCGGTTACTTGCTCGGCGCATCCGGTCTGCTGTGGCTCGTCTTTTGGTCGCTCGCTTTATGCTCGCTCGCCGCCGCGTTTTTAGACGCTTATCTGCTCCGCTGGTCTTACCGCCTGCGAACGATGAGTACGTCGCACGGCTCGGCGCGATGGGCTAACTCGAAAGATTTAATCAGCAAAGGCTTGGTCAATCGCTTTCGGGAAACGCCCGTGCCGGAAAACGCGCTGCCGCTGGCGAAAGTATTCGGCGGGCGCGACTTGTATTTGCCGAAAAATCAATGGCTCAGGCATTTCGTAATGTTCGGTCCGACCGGCAGCGGAAAATCGAAGACGTTTTTTATGCGGATGATTCGTGCCATCCTCAAACTCTCGTCGTGTCTTGTTTACGATCCGAAAGGCGAACTGTGCGAGCAGACCGCCGGTTCTGCTCGTCGAATTTTTCGCCTCGACTTGAATAACCCGGAAAAATCGGACAGGTGGAATTTCGTGCCGCTCTGCCGCGAAAATCCCGCTCTCGTTTGCCAGATCGCCGGAATGATGATCGGCGCGGAAGCTCTCGCCAAAACCACGCAAGATCCATTCTGGGGCGAAGCCGAGCAAATCGCTTTGACGGCAATCTTACTGCATTTGGCGGCGGTTTACGGCGAACGGGCGATTCCGGCTTTCGCCGCCGATTTTCTGATCGGCATCGGGGACGATGAAACCGCCTTCGGCGCGGCGCTCGAATCATCTCCTTCTTTTTACGCTCGGCAAGCGTATTACGCCTTTCGCAAGGCTCCCGTGCAGACGCGCGGCTCGGTTCTGATTGGCTTATACAACAAACTGCGTCCGTTCACGCTCGCGCCCGCGCGAA
>SXVE01000190.1 GCA_005790265.1 Acidobacteriota bacterium
GAACGTAAACTGACGCGCTCTTTGCGCCGCTTTGCCGCCGAGTTTGTGTCCGACGAAAATCGAATTCATTTCGCGCGAGAGAGTCCGCGCATCTGCCGGCAAATATTCGGCGGTAACTTCCGACGCGAAATCATAAACGACGACGGCGTGCTGATCGCCGGACATCGAAAAACCGACGATGCCGTTCTCGTCGTATTGTTCGAGCCGCTCGAAACTCATAAAATCCGAGTCGAGTTCCTCGCACGTTTTGCCTCGGTCGCTCAAGTAAAATTCTTCAAATTCGTCGCGCGCCGCGCGGGTGATTTTTGAGTTGCCGATGCGCTTCGTAATGAAAGCCAATTCCGCGTCGAAATTCGGTGTCGGTGCGGGCAAAGGCTGACGGTTTTTCTTAGCCGCGCCGACTCGTCTTTCGTCGGCGACGGACAGTTTTTGTTCACCGATTTCGGTCTCGCAAAACTCGATTTCTCGCGTCTGAACGGTCGCCGTAACCGCTTCCATTTGCATTCCGAGCAGTCCCATTTCCTTTAAGACTTCGCTCGCGCTGCCGCCGCGACGACGGATTTCGCCGTAGTAAAAGGCTGCAATTTGTTCGAGTTCGTATTGTCCCGCGTCTGGTGAAGCGATTGCCTTGACCGAGCGAACAAATTCTTTCGCGTCCATCTCGTCTTTCAAAGTTTTCACCGCGTATTCGAGCGAAAGGATTTTCACTTTTTCGAGCGGCGCGGCTTCGCGTCCGTCGGCGATCCGCACGACGACATCGCCGAGAACCGAAAATTCTTCGAGTTCGCGCCGGTAATGCGGAAACGCTTGAAGATGTTTGCACCAGTCTTGCTGCGGCGAGCCTGCGTCCGTCGGGCGAAAAGCCAAAACGGGCGAGTTCGGAGCGAACTGTTGAAGTTGATTGTGATTTAAGCTGAATTGTCCTGCCATTTGTTGTTACCTCTTTTTGAAATCGGTCCGAAGACCGAAGCAAGCGTTTTTGTTTTCGCGGCGACGCTTGCCAGACGCCTAAAATTTGTAAAAGCACTTTTCGGCAGGCTCGAAAACACCTTTTCGCTTTGCAGGAAGGCAACATAAAAATAACCACTGCCGCCGGCGATTCGGCAGCAGTGGTTTTGAGGAGAAGCGGAGATTTGTCGAGGTCGGTTTAGTATGCTCCGGCGGGCTGTGCGATTTCCTGAACGTCATCGTCCGCTGCCGCGCCGCCGACGAATTGAAAATCTTGCAGCAGCAAATCCGCGCTGTATTGCGGCTGGTCTTGGCGGTCGCGCCACGCGCTCAAATTGAGTGAGCCTTGAACGTGAATGCGGCTGCCTTTCTTCGCGTATTTCGCCAAAGTTTCGGCTTGTTTACCGAAAGCCGTCACTCTGAACCAATCGGTCTTTTCGACCGTGCCTTGCGGCGTTCTTTTAACCGAATTCGACGCGATGGAAAACTTCGTTACCTGCACGCCTCCCGCGCTCATCTGCGTTTCCGGCGCGCGTCCCAAATTGCCTAAAATCGAAACATTTGCTGACATAATTTTTTCTAGCTCCTTGAATTTTTTGTAGTTTTTGAATGAACCGAAATCAGCTTGATTGTGTTTCCGATCATTCGCGCGGTTTGCAAGCCGCTTCTTCTTTTTCTTCACGCTCCAATTATTTCGCCGACGAGGGCGAGAAAAAATATCAACGCCGCCAAGCTCAATCCTACGAGCAAGATTTTCAATAAGAAGCGAAACGGATTTTCCTGTTTTAAAAGTTTCCAAAACACTCTCCAGAGAAAGATCGAATCGAAGTCCTCTGGCTCGATTTCCAACCTGCGCGGCGCACGTTTCATAAAATTCGTCTCCTTTGCGAATTTAAAATTTCCTATTCGCACTTTGTTCCGCCTGCCGCCGGTTTCCTTTTAATGCACGCTTATTTTTTGAGTTTTGAAAATTATCCTGCCGTGAATTTTCGGTCCTGAAGCCGAAAATCACGAGCCTAAAAACCGTCAGTTCACGCGCCGCTTTCGGGCGCGTGAAACGCGGTCGCGCCAAAACGCTTCGGAAAAACATTTCGAGGGTAAATTATTCGGCGGAATTGATGTCGCCGGGCGAGGAAAAACTTGAAAACGAGAAAATCTTTTCGCGGCAAAACGGAAGCTGGCGAATTTTTGCACCAGTTGGCGAATTTTTGCGCCAAAATCTTATTTGCCGGCGGTTGTGCGAAACGCTTGCAAAGACTTGATTTACGAGTCAGATTATTCGCATTCAATTTTGATTGGCGAATTTTTGCAAAAAACCTCAATTTTTCGACTCTTTTTGCTGTTACAAAATGTCCACGTTTCAAAGAAATGTGGTAACATTAAGAAACAAATGCAGACACCGAAAGAAAAAATTCTAAAGTTCGCCGCAAAGAACAAATTCTTTCGCGCCGGCGATGCGGAATCGCAGACGGGCGTTTCGCGCGTTTATCTTCAGCGGCTCGCCCGCGAGGGAAAACTTGCCAAAGTCTCGCACGGGCTTTACACGCTCGCCGGAGACGAGTTCACTGAAACGCGCGACGTTCTCGAAGTCGCGGCGAAAGTGCCGCGCGGCGTGCTGTGCCTGCTGTCGGCTCTCAGGTTTCACGATCTGACGACGCAAAATCCGTTCGAGATTTGGCTGGCAATCGAGCGCGACAGCCGCGTGCCGAAGATTGAAACCGTGCCGGTGCGATTTTTTCGTTTCGCGCCGAAGGTTTATGAGGCGGGAATTGAAATCCACAAAATTGACGGCGCGGAAATCAAAGTTTATTCGGCGGCGAAGACCGTCGCCGACTGCTTCCGGTATCAAACGACCGTCGGATTCGATGTGGCTCTTGAAGCACTGCGAGATGCCTGGGCAAAAAGAAAGGCGACGATGGACGAGCTTTATCATTTCGCCGAAGTGCGAAACATCAAAAACAAAATGCTGCCATATCTCAGAACGCTCGGCTAAACGAAATGGAAAAGAAGAAAACAAGCGCGGCTTCGGTCCGGGCGCGGCTGAAAAACAAGGCGCAGGAAACCGATACGGAATTTCAAACGATGCTGATTCGTTTCGGCAACGAGCGATTGCTTTACCGCTTGAGTCAATCCGAATACAAAACGCGCTTTTTGCTCAAAGGCGCGACGCTTTTCGCCGTTTGGACGGGCGAGCCGCATCGCCCGACAAAAGATATGGATTTGCTCGGCTTCGGGAACTTCGACGTTCCGACGCTCGAAAATATCTTCCGGGAAATTTGCGGGATTGACGGCGATGACGGTTTGAAATTCAAA
>SXVE01000191.1 GCA_005790265.1 Acidobacteriota bacterium
ATGCCGACGCGCGTCGAATTTGAAATTTCAAGCGACGGCGAAAATTTTCGTAAAGTTGCCGAAATAAAAAACGACGTTGCGCCCGAAGATATGAAGCCGCAAATCAAAGATTATTTCGCGGAAATCGCGCCGACCAAAGCGCGCTACGTCCGCGTCAAAGCCGTCAATCTAGGAAAAATCCCGTCGTGGCATCCGGGCGCGGGAAGCGACGCGTTTATTTTTGTGGACGAAATTTTTGTTCAGTAATAAGGAAAAGAATAGCCACAAAAAGGCGCAAAAGCCACAAAAAATAAAATCAAAAAATATAAAGAAGTCTTTTCTTAATAAATTTTCGGTTTTTATTTTTGTGTTTTTTGTGCCTTTTTGTGGCTATTCTCTTATTTCTTTTCGGTGGTTTCGCCTTCGTATAAATCTTTTTTGCTGAAACCCGATTTTTTAATTTTTCTCAAAGCCGTGCGCAGATCGCTGTCAACTTTCGTGACGAGGCGGCGCAGAGTTTGTTCGGGGCGCGCTTGAAAATACGTGACGTGCGTGGTTTCGTAGCCGTTGGGCGAGTGCGGCGAGAAATAATAATTGGAGACGCAGCAGCGCGCGCCGTCAACGGTTACTTCGTTGACCGAATGCCACGATTTATCGTTCGTGCTCATTAAAACGAGGCGATTAAACAGGCTTGGAATCTCGACAGGCGTTTTCACTTCTTCGTCCCACAATTCCAGATTGCCGCCGTTCGCCGGATTCCAGTCGGGCGTGACGTAATAAAGCAGATTCAGCACGCGGTAATGTTTCTGCTCGTAATCGTGCGAATTATCGAGATGCGGCTGCAAAAAATGTCCTTTCGCCATCGCGCTGATGCCGCCCGCGTAAAGATGCGGATCGCCCTGCGGATCTTCAATGCCGGTGAGCGCGGCGACTTTATTGATGACGCGTTCGTCCTGAAAAGCGAACGTGATGTCGGCAATCAGCGGATCGAATTTGTCCATCGCTTTGGACGTATATTTTTTCTCGCGAAAACTATCAAGCAGCCGCATATCGTCGAGACGCGGAAACGAAACGTAGATTTTGCGCGCCAATTCTTCGGGCAAAAGTTCGTCAATCGCCGCGAATTTCGTTTTTACGCCTTTGTCCGTTTGAAAATCGGCGCGGATTTGTTCAGCGTCGCGGTCGAGCCGTTCGATAATTAAATTAACAAGTTTTTCTCGCATAAGTAACCAATGGAAAATTGATAATGGATAATGAAAAATAATAAACAAGTTATATTCTTATATCTTCCATTATCCACTTTCCATTATCAATTTTCTATTACCAACAAATTTACAATGCCGCAGAGCAAACGACAAAGCCGAAAATAAAAAACGACCAATTGAGTTTTCCGAACGTCTAAAACAGCAACACGCCGGTTCAACGGTAAAAATCACCAGCGATTTTGGAGTAAAAAATATGATGGACAGAAGATATTTTTTGAAGCGAAGCGGCATCGCGTTCGCCGGATTCGGATTGATCGCCGCCGCGCCGAATGTTTTGAAACAGTTTGCGCAAGCCGCCGTTTTGAAAAACGATTACGGCAAAAAGAAAGTTTTGGTCACGATTTTCCAGCGCGGCGCGGTTGACGGTTTAAATATGGTCGTGCCGCACGGCGACAGCGAATATTATAATTTGCGCCGCACGATTGCGATTGGAACGCCGGAAAAAACCGACGGCGCGATTAATCTGGACGGCTTTTTCGGACTTCACCCGGCGCTTAAACCGCTCGAAAAATTCTGGCAGTCGAAACAGCTCGCCGTTGTTCATTCAGTCGGTTCGCCCGATAACACGCGCTCGCATTTCGACGCGCAGGATTATATGGAATCGGCGACGCCCGGCGTCAAATCAACGCGCGACGGCTGGCTCAATCGCGTTTTGCAGACGCAAACGAACGCTAATGTTTCGCCGTTTCGCGCCGTTTCGATGACTTCGACGCTGCCGCGCTCGCTCTACGGTCGCGCCGCGTCGGTTTCGATGACCGATTTGTCTGATTTCGCCATCAAAGCGGGCGTTTACACCAAATCGGTGCAGGGCGGTTTTGAAGGAATTTGGCAGGAAAACGTCAAAGATAATTTGTCCGACACGGGCGCGGAAACTTTCCAAGCCGTCAATTTCCTGAAACAGGCGAATCCGGCGCAGTATAAACCGGAAAACGGCGCGCTTTACCCAAACACGAAACTCGGCAATTCGCTGCGCCAAATCGCGCAGCTCGTTAAATCCGGCGTTGGTTTGGAAGTCGCCTTCGCCGAATCGGACAATTGGGACACGCACAACAATCAAGGCGGCGCGCGCGGACAACAAGCGAATTTGTTTCGCGATTTCGGCGCGTCAATCGCCGCGTTTGCGACGGATTTGGGTAAACGAATGGACGATGTCGTGTTGCTCACGATGTCGGAATTCGGCAGAACAGCGCGTGAAAACGGCACGCGCGGAACCGATCACGGACACGGCAACGCGATGTTTATTTTGGGAAATTCGGTCAAAGGCGGACGCGTTTACGCTGATTGGAAAGGTTTGAAAAACGAGCAGCTCAACGAAGGTCGCGATTTAGCAGTCACGACGGATTTCCGCGACGTTTTCGGTGAAATTGCCAGCAAACATTTGGGAAATAAGGATTTAACCAAACTGTTTCCCGGCTATAAAACGAGCGGCGCGCAATTTAAAAATTTTCTCGGCTAAGGCATTCCTCCAAAGTCGAAAAGAAAAAGCGGTTTTGTCCGAACGGGCAAAGCCGTTTTTTTGCGCATTCAAATTTTGCTATGCTTATCGCGATGTTTGAAAAAAGAAGCGAACGGCTCGAACGCATTGACACGGGCGATTATACGCCCGAAGAATACGCGGTTTTTCTGCGCGAAATTCGTTTTATCAACCGTTTCATCGGCGATGTTCGCGCGCTCAAAAAAACTTTTCTGCGCGAAATTGCAGCGGAAAAACAGCGCGAATTTTCCGTGCTCGATGTCGGCGCCGGTTCGGGCGAAATGCTGCGCGTCGTCGCCGATTTTGCGCGCCGCAAGAATCTCAAATGCGAATTACTCGGTCTTGAATTAAACGAATTGTCGGCGAATTCGATTCGCGCCGAATCACAAAATTACGCGGAAATAAAAGCTGTGCGCGCGGACGCTTTTCGTTTGCCGTTTGCCGATAAATCTTTTGATTACGCGATTTGCTCGCTGTTCGCGCATCATTTTACCGATGAAAATCTCGTGCTGATTCTGACGGAATTCAACCGCGTCACGCGCCGCAAAATTTTCGTCGTTGATTTGCATCGTCACCGAATTGCTTACCTTTCGTATCAACTTTTTTGCACGGTTTTTCGCATCAGCCGACTCGTTCGCGAAGACGGTTCTCTTTCAGTTTTGCGCGGATTCAAACCGAAAGAATTAGAAAAACTCGCCGTACGCGCCAACCTTAAAAACATTTCCGTCCGCCGCGTCGCGCCGTTTCGTCTCGTTTTAAGCGCCGATGCGAATTGATATTAATTCAGCGTGTTTACAGTTTGATTTGCAGTTTAATCAGATGCGCTTCGATAGATTTTTCCGCGTAGGTGAAAAGTTCCGGCTTCAAATCGGCATAAACTTTTTCTCTTATTTCGCGCAAAGTTCGCGCGCCATTCTCCAACGCATCTAAAATCTGTGTTTCGCGTTCCAAACGATGTTCAATATATTCTTCAATTTTCCCGCGCGCGTCGTAAACCGCCGCGCCGTGCGAACCGCATAAAAACCGCAGATTCGGCAGATTTTTCATTCGTTCGAGCGATGCTAAATATTGCGTCATATCGCCTTCGGGCGCGGCGATAACGACGGTTCCGTTGCTGACGACATTATCTGAAGAAAGCAAAAAACCTTTCGCCTCGTCGTAAAAACACAAATGTCCGCGCGCGTGTCCCGGCGCGTGAAACGCTTTTAATGCAAAGTTTACGCCGGTCGCGTCCGTTAATGTGATAAATTCTTCGTCACTAATTTCTCTCTGAAATTCGACTTTTTCGCGCAACATTTCCGCCGTGAATTTGTGCGCCGCAATCGGAATTTCCAGCGCGTATTTTTCGCGCAGACGGTTTTGCAGCGCCGTTTCGCCGCCCGTATGATCCGGATGAAAATGCGAAACGATGATTGCGCGGCAGATAAAATTCTGTTCGATATAAGAATCAACAAAATCAAATAATTTGCGCTGTTCCGATTCTTCACGCGCCGCCGCGTCAATCACGACGAATTTACGGCGACCGACGACGAAACAATTCGTGTGCGTCGCGGGCGGCAACGTCTCGGTTTTGAGCGGAAAAACCGTTACGCGCGAGTTTAATTCAATGTAATCAATTTCGCCGCCGGTTTGCTCGGATTTTGCGAGCAGTTTTTCACCGCAGAGGCGTAGAGACGCAGAGGATTTAAAGGACGAAGGCGAAACCGTTTTATTATCAATCTTTTCCGACATTTTCTCTGTGTCTTCGCGCCTCTGCGATTCAATTCCGGCTATTTCCTGAAGCGCGATCAAAACCGGCGGCGATATTAAAACTTCGGAATTTTTCCAGCGTTTTAAAGCTTTTTCTGGCGCAATAAATTCCGGCGCGAGCATTTCGGACATCGCCGCGTAGGGCGTTTGTTTTGTAGGACATTCGGTGACAAAAAAACGCGTTTTGAAACGAACGGGCGAAAACTGCGGCGTCGTCCAAAATCCGGCATATTGAAAATCGCGCGCGTCCAAATGCAGATTCCAATCGGCGAGAATTTCAGCAAAACTGCTTCTGCCCGAAACGAGATCGTCGTGC
>SXVE01000192.1 GCA_005790265.1 Acidobacteriota bacterium
AAAAAATTCAATGGAAAATGGATAAACGGTAATGGAAAATAAAAGTCGGTTTTATTTTCCATTACCGTTTATCCATTTTCCATTTTCCTGCCGTGTGTTATAATCGAAAACAGGCGAGAGGGCTTCTGCGGAGTTCGTCACCAAACGACCCAATAATTGAGCCAACACTTGAAGAACGGGAGGCTAATGCCGCATCAGTTCGGTGCAATCTTTCACAGTTAAAGATTTGCCATAGAACGCGGCTTTGATGTTCAAATTTTTTGAGCAGAAAGCCACCCACCTATTTATTATAGGTTCAATTCAAGCGTTTGAACGGCTAACGCGGTTTCTTTCGCCAACATTTTTTTTCTAAAGCAGATAGTAAACCGTAGAGAGTAGAGAACCTTAGAACATAATCTCTACTCTTTATTATTTGGCGTCTGCTTTTTTTATTATGAAAATTTTAGTAATCGCCGATGTCGTCGCGCGTCCCGGTCGAATGGCGGTAATGGAAAAAATTGCGGATTTGCGCGCGCAGTATGCGATTGATATTGCTTTGATTAATGCCGAAAACGTCGCGGGCGGTTTTTCGATTACGCCGGCAATCGCCGATGAGTTTTTCGACGCCGGAATTGATTTGATGACTTCGGGCAATCATATTTTCGACAAAGGCGAAATCATTCCGTATATTTCAAAAAATCCGCGCCTTGTTCGTCCGGCAAATTATCCGCCGGGAACGCCGGGAAAAGGTTTGTTCGTCGGCGAAGTACGCGGTTACAAAATCGCGGTGCTCAATCTTTTAGGCAGAGTTTTTATGCCGCCGGTTGATGATCCTTTTCGGATTGCGGAACAATGCCTCAAGTCGGTGCCCGAAGATGTAAAAATTCGATTGGTTGACGTTCACGCCGAAGCGACTTCGGAAAAATACGCGCTCGGCTGGTTTTTGGACGGTCGCGTGACGGCGGTTTACGGTTCGCACACGCACGTTCCGACGGCGGACGAGCGAATTCTCGACGGCGGAACGGCTTATATTACCGATGTCGGAATGACCGGAAGTTATGCGGGCGTGATCGGAATGGACAAAAACGATGTGTTAAATAGATTTACGCAGGTTCCGGCAAAACGTTCCGGTCACGCGAAAGGCACGGTCTGGATTTGCGCGATTGTGCTTGATGTTGAAGAAAAAACAGGAAAAGCGCGGACGATTGAGCGTTTGCGCATCGAACACAATCTGGCGGATTAATCAATTTACGCGTTTGCGCAAAGCAAGAATTAATCAGTCTAAATCAATTTAATAAAAGGAGCGGCAAATGTTATTTTATACTTTGCCGCTCCTTTTTTGTTTATTCTTCCCAATCGCCGACGCCTTCGCGTTCGACGTGATAACCGGAATGTTCGAGATGTTTCGTTACTTCGCGTCCGTGCTGTTCGTCGCGCACTTCGAGCAGCATTTCGATGCCGACTCGTCCGAGCGGCGCGAGCCACATTGCGCGGCGGTGATAAACTTCGATCACGTTGGCGCGCGTTTCCGCAACGTGATTGAGCAAAATCGCCAGCATTCCCGGGCGATCCGGCACGAGCAGCTTGAGCATTATGTAACGTCCCTGCCGAACGAGAACCTGTTCGAGAACGCGCGCCAGCAAATTCGGATCAATATTGCCGCCGCACAAAACAGCGCAAACCGTATCATCGCGTTTCAGTTTTATTTTTTTCGCTAGCAGCGCCGCTAATCCGGCGGCACCGGCTCCTTCGACGACGAGACGATTGTTTTGCACGCAGTGAAAAATGCCGCGCGCGATTTCTTCTTCGGACACTTCGACGATTTCGTCAACATATTCTTGAATAATCGGCAGCGTCAATTCGCCCGGACGTTTAACGGCAATTCCGTCGGCGATAGATTGTCCGCCTTCGCTCGAAACGGGTTTTCCGGCAAGCAGCGAAGCGTTGACCGACGCCACGTTTTCCGCTTGAACGCCAACGATTCGGGCGTGCGGCAAAAGCGTTTTGACGGCGAGCGCGATGCCGGAAATGATTCCGCCGCCGCCAATCGGCACGACGACGACCGAAACGTCCGGCAAATCTTCGACGATTTCCAGTCCGATGGTTCCCTGTCCGGCAATGATTTTTTCATCGTCAAACGCGTGAACATAAGTGTAGCCGTGTTTTTCCTGCAATTCTCTCGAGTGCGCGAGCGCTTCGTCGAACGTCGAACCGTAGAGAATCACTTCGGCGCCGAAATTTTTCGTCGCCGTGATTTTCGTCAGCGGCGCGAAATCCGGCAGAACGATGGTCGCTTTGATGTTGTGTAAACTGGCGGCGAGCGCGACGCCCTGCGCGTGATTTCCCGCCGATGCGGCGACGACGCCGAGCTTTTTTTCCTGCTCGCTGAGACGGTGAATTTTATTATAACCGCCGCGCAATTTGAACGAACCGCTTTTTTGCAGACATTCGGCTTTCAAGTAAGCGTCGGCACCGATTTCTTTGGAAAGTCGGGCGTCGGCTAAAATCGGCGTCGGAATAATAATGTTTTTTAAGATTTTTCGCGCATCCTGAATGTCGGAAAGTTTGACTGTCATAACGTTGGCAAAATTATACGCGTAAATTCGTGCGGTTTGAAGTTTTGACGGAAAAATTCTTTTTCAGCGGCAAACAAAAAACGAATTTCCGAAAAAGAATCAGACGTGTATTAAAGAAGATGATCGCGGAAATAAAGCGGAAATAGAAATGATAACTATTGCTTTTTCGGAAATTCGTTTTTTCGGAAAGTTAAACCTAGCAACTTTTAGGTATTCGGTTTGGCTCTCAATTTCTAACGCGAAGATCGAGCGACAAAAATGTCAGGAAAATTGAAAAAATTACGCTTCCGGAAATTGGTTTGAATCCGGCGAAAATGCGTTTGTTTATCCGCAGTTTTCGCCGTTCAAAAAATAGGTTATATTTAACGCACATCGTTTGGAGGAAAAATAGAAATGTTCACCATCGGTTTCTTGTTTTTCGTTTTTATCGGTATCGCTCTTCTGGTTATAGCGGCAAAAACCGTTAAAATCGTGCCGCAATCAAGCGTTTTGCTGATCGAAAGGCTCGGCAAATTCAATCGCGTGGCGGCAAGCGGGTTGAATATTATTTATCCTTTTTTTGATTCGCCGCGCGCCGTTTACTGGACGAACATGCGTCCGGGCGCGACTTCGATTGATTTGCGCGAGCAGTATATTGATTTGCCGCCGCAACCGGTGATTACGCGCGACAACGTCACGATCAACGTTGACTCGGTCGTTTACTGGCAAATCACCGATCCGATCAAAGCCGTTTACGAAATCAACGATCTCATCGGCGGCATCGTCCAATTGACGATTACCGGAATGCGTTCGGTGATGGGCGAAATGGATTTGGATCATACGCTGTCGAATCGCGATCAGATCAACAACAAACTGCGCTTGATTTTAGATGAAGCGACCGACAAATGGGGCGTCAAAGTGACGCGCGTTGATGTCAAAAACATCAATCCGCCCGAAGACGTGCGCATCACGATGGAAAAACAGATGACGGCGGAACGCAATCGGCGCGCGCTGATTTTGCAGGCGGAAGGCGACAAGCAAGCCGCGATCACGCGCGCCGAAGGCGAAAAACAGGCGGCGATCACGCGTTCGGAAGGCGAAAAAGAATCAGCGATTTTGCAGGCGTCCGGCGCAGCGCAGGCGCGGTTGCAGGCGGCTTCGGCGGAAGCGCAAGCTATTGCGCAAATCGCGCAGGCAATCGGCGATCCGGCGCAAACGGCGCAGTATTTAATCACGGCGCGCTATATCGAAAGTTTGCGCGATATGACGAAAACGAACAATTCCAAAGTGATTTTTATGCCGATGGAAACGAGTTCGATGTTGTCGAGTGTCGGCGCGCTGAAAGAAGTTTTCGCTGAAACCGGCGAGAAAAACGAGCAGCCGAAAATTCCGCCGCCGTCGCGACCGCCGCGCGAATTGAACAGGTAATTTTTTTGCGTTAAATTATTTTTTGTACCAAGTTGAAAACAGGAGTTTCTTTATTATGTTGAAAATCGGATTGGCAGCTTTTACATTTCTTATCTTTGGCGGAATCGGCGCGGCTTATGCGTTCGGGCTTTTTTCAAACGCGGAATCAAATGCGGCGACGGCGCCGAAATCGGTTTACGAATTTACGATGAAAAATATTGACGGCAAAGACGTGAAGCTGAAAAACTACAAAGGCAAAGTCGCGCTCGTCGTCAATACGGCGAGCAAATGCGGCAACACGCCGCAGTATGAAGGCTTGCAGAATCTTTATAACAAATACAAAGATCAAAATTTCGTCGTGCTCGGTTTTCCGGCAAACAATTTCAACGGTCAGGAGCCGGGCACAGAAAAGGAAATCAAGGAATTTTGCACTTTGAAATACAATGTTACTTTTCCGATGTTTTCCAAACTTTCCGTCAAAGGCGCCGATCAGCATCCGCTCTACGCGTATCTGACGAGCAAAGAAACCTTTAGCGGCAACAAAGGCGATGTTTCGTGGAATTTTGAAAAGTTTTTGGTTGACCGCAACGGCAAAGTGATTGCGCGATTCGCACCGAAAACAAAGCCCGAATCGCCGGAAATCGTCGCCGCGATTGAAAACGCCTTAAAATAATTCTAGAATTCGGGCGCGTTTAATTCTTTAATTGAACAGTTGTTAGTTTTTGATAAATTGAACCTGCCGGTTGAAGTCGGCTTTCGTAAATCACAATCTCCGCGACTTCAAATTCGGCGGGTTCAACTGTGTCTGCGAGATGCTTTTCGATCAAACTTTTCGCCGCGTTCGCGTCTTTCAAACGCGCAATCGTTAAATGCGGTTTGAAATTTCGATTTTCCGCCGCGAAACCGATTCGCGCGCATTCGATTTCCAAATTCTCGTTGATTTTCGCCAAACTTCCCCGCTCGTCTTTCACGTCAATCCATAAAACACGCGCTTTTTTAACCGACGGAAAAACGCCGGTTTCGGCGATTCGCAGTCGAAAAGGAGAAATACGCGCGGCGATATTTTCGACAATTTTTTGCAGTTCTTTTAATTGGCGTTCGTCCGCATCGCCCAAAAATTTGAGCGTTAAATGCAGTTTTTCCGGCTTTTCCCAACCAACGCGCAGATTCTCAAATTCGCCGCGCAGACTTTCGATATAACACGAAGTTTGCCGCCGCGCATCTTCGGAAATATCAACGGCGACGAAAATTCTTTTTTTCATAATTTTTGCTTGTTTCCAACGTATATATTAGACAAACGGTTGCCGTTTGGCATCAAACGCTATTCTTCTGTTAAAATTTTCGCGCATATATGAAATTCATCAAACTTTTATTCGTTCTTTTTCTCGTTTCAGTCATCGGCGTCGGCGCGGTTTCGTATTGGATTTATAACGGCGTCAACACGCCCGTCGCGCACGATAAATCAAATAAATACATCGAGATACCGAAAGGCTCATCGCCGAATCAGATTATCGCCAAGCTCGCCGCCGAAGGCATTATTAAGAACGAAACGGCGACGCAGATTTATCTGCGCTCGTTCGGCGACGCGGAAAAATTGCGCGCCGGCGAATATCAATTCGCCTCGCCGATTTCGCCAATTCAAGTCTTAAAAGAACTCGAAAAAGGCGAAGAACGCACGACAAAATTGACGATTCCCGAAGGCTTTACGCGTTTCGACATCGCCAAACGCATCGCCGAAAAATTTCCGCAAACGCCCGCCGTTGACGACAAAGAGATTCTAGCGATGATGGACGACACGACGCTAATCAAAGACATTTCGCCGACCGCGAAAAACCTCGAAGGTTATATGTATCCTTCGACTTACAGTTTTCCGCGCGACGCCAAACCGCAGGAAATTATCAAGGCGACGGTCGAACAGTTTCGCAAAATCTGGCGACCGGAATGGAACGAACGCGCTCGCGCGCTCGGCAGAACGCCGCAGGAAATCGTGACGATTGCTTCATTAATCGAAACCGAATCGAAATACGCAGAAGAACGCCCGATTGTCGCGTCGGTGATTTACAACCGCATCAGCAAATCAATTCCGCTCGGCATTGATCAAACCGCCGTTTACATCGCCAAAATGCAGAATCGCTGGGACGGCACAATCAACAAAAGCGATCTCGAAGTTGATTCGCCGTATAACACGAGAAAATACGGCGGCATTCCGCCCGGACCGATTTCCAGCGTTTCCGAAAGCGCCGTCGCCGCCGCGCTCAATCCGGCAACAACCGATTATATTTTTTACGTTCTCAACGTCGAAAAAAACGACGGCTCGCACAATTTCTACGCTTCCGCCGCCGATTTTGAACGCGGAAAAGCCGCCTACCAAATCTGGCTCGAACAACAACGGCGCGAAAAACGTGAGCAGGAAAGTAATTGATGTAGCTGAATGAGAAGCGTATAATTTCTATGCGGTTTGACTGGGACGAAGAAAAGCGTTTGATAAATTTACGGAGACACGGCATTGATTTCGCTGATGTCTGGCAAATTTTTCATAATGATTTGGCAACC
>SXVE01000193.1 GCA_005790265.1 Acidobacteriota bacterium
AGAAGTTTTGTCGTCACGCCGAACGTCAATTTTCAAGCGGGCGAGCAGTGCAGCGCGAAAATCAACAAAAATTCCGTTCATGATGTTGATACGAACGACAGCGCGCCGAACACCGATACGCTGCCCGCCGATTACACTTGGTCATTTAGCATCGCTTCCGGCACCGCGCCGGTCTATTCGCCCGACGTTCATTTGACGATGGGCAATCCGACCGATGCGATTGCCGACGTTAACACGCCCGCTAA
This sequence comes from Acidobacteriota bacterium, assembly GCA_005790265.1. Classification (GTDB taxonomy): domain Bacteria; phylum Acidobacteriota; class Blastocatellia; order Pyrinomonadales; family Pyrinomonadaceae; genus SXVE01. The sequence goes on from SXVE01000193.1 coordinate 246, forward strand.
TTACCTGATGGTCAAACCGGAATTCGCGCTTTCTTATAATCGGGATCACGGTTCGGCAAACTGGGTCAGCTGGCATTTGGACGATACGTGGACTGGCTCGCTGACGCGCAACGATACTTTCCGTCCTGATCCGGCGGTTCCGAGCGATTGGTATCGCGTGCAGTCAACCGATTATTCCGGCTCCGGTTTCGACCGCGGTCACATGGTTCCGAATGCTGACCGCGATAAAGAAACTTCGATTCCGATTAATCAGGCGACGTTTTTGATGACGAATATGATTCCGCAGGCACCGGGCAACAATCAGGGTCCGTGGGCGGCGATGGAAAACAGTCTGCGCAATGATCTGCTTGGAGCCAACGAGCTCTACATCGTGGCGGGCGGCGCGGGCAACGGCGGAACCGGCGACAACGGATTTTTTACGACCATCGCTAACGGCAAAGTTTACGTTCCGGCGTCAACGTGGAAAGTCGTTCTTGTTATTCCGAAAGGAAGCGGCGACGACATCGCCCGCGTGACCGGTGCCACCCGAACGATTGCCGTGATTATGCCTAATGTTACTTCAATCCGAAATAACGACTGGCGCAACTACATCGTCAGCGTTGATGAAGTCGAGAATTTGACCGGTTATGACTTTTTCGAGAATTTGCCGGACACAATCGAAAACAGCATCGAAGCGGGCGTCAACGGAACAAATCCGCCGGGAACTTCCGGTCTGGCAGTTTCCACCGCTCAAAATACGGCAACGAGTTTTACTCTGCCCGCTACCGGCGGAAGCGGAAGCGCTCAACTGACTTACGTTATTTCGACACCGCCGCAAAACGGAACTTTGTCCGGCACCGGCGCCAATCGAACTTACACGCCGAATCCGAACTTTGTCGGCACCGACAGTTTCCGGTTTTACGTGAGCGACGGCACGAGAAATTCAAATACTTCGACGGTGACAATCAACGTTCAATCGAGCAACCAGGCTCCTTCGCTGACAACGATCGGCAACAAAACCGTGTTTATCGGCAACACCTTGAATTTCACGGCGCAGGCGACCGATGCCGATCAGCCCGCGCAAACTATCACATATTCGCTGACCGGAGAAATACCGACGGGTGCGGCGATCAATTCGGCAACCGGCGAATTCAACTGGAAACCGACCGCCAATCAGCTCGGACGCACTTATACGATTAACGTCAAAGCAACCGACAGCGCCGGTGCATCGGATACTGAAACGTTCGTTGTGACGATTGATTACGCGATTGAGTTGATTTCCAATCACAGCAATCCGTACAAACCGGGCAGCGTGATTTTAGTGAAAGTTAAAATCGTTGATGTCAACGGCGCAAACGTTTCAACGAGCGGCGTCACTCTTGAAGCGCTCAGAGTTGATCCGTATAATCTGCCGGTCAAAACGTCGGAAGTTCCGTATAACAGCAATTTGTTCGTTTTTGACGCCAATACGCAAAGCTACGGATTCACGCTTAAAACCGGTCGAATCTGGAACCTTGGCGATCATCGTTTGATTTATCACCTGATCGGCGAAACGCGCGAACACAGCGTTGGTTTCCGCTTGCAAAAGTAAACAGGCGATTTCACAAACCAAACGGAATAAAGGCTCAACCGATCTATTCGGTTGAGCTTTTTCTTTAAACCAAAAAAACATTTTGGCGAAACTTTTTCTTGATTTTAATGATTTCACCACAGGGCGCCGCGATTTATTTCCGATTTACCGCAAATAAATCGTTATCCGCTTAATTTTTTTTGATAAATGATGTAGTATTTCTCTCTTACATTTGCCGATAAACGATCGCCCGAAAAACAAAATCAACAATATTTTTTCCGTAGCTGGATTTTTCTCGATTTTCAAAATGAGTAACTTTTAGCTGCGCCCGAACAGTAAAATTCTCGTCAGTTCGGAAATTTACGAGATTGACATATTTTACGATTGATTACGTTGATTAAAGCGTTTAACCAGTAGTTCGGCAAATTTTCTGCATACAAAACTACAAGCAAGGGTGTCAACAATTCCGTTTTCAGTAGGACAAGCAGTTGTCAGATTCGATTGTTTTTTTGTCGAATTTATTATTTTTCGGCGGCGCGGCGATAGCGCATTCTTTTTTTTGAATTAATTTATTTACAAGGTATATGAAAATTTTAGTTCCGTTATTTATTTTGGTTTGCGCGCTGTCGGCGTCAGCGGCTAATTTCGTGGTCACGCGCACCGACGACCGCGATGCGACGTGTATTTCCGGTTCGGATTGCTCGCTGCGCGAAGCGGTTCGCGCGGCTAACAATCAGACCGGAGCCGATTCAATCAGCTTCAGCGGCTCGCTCGGCGGAATTGTCACGCTGACGACCGGCGAATTAATCATTAGCGACAACTTACCGATCAGCGGAAACGCGGCGCGGCAGACGATTCGCCGCGGCGGCGAACTTCCCTTCCGCATTTTTAATATCGCGGCGGGCGTCGGCGTTGTTTTTAATAATTTGAACGTCAGCGGCGGACTCGTGACCGTCAGCGATTTTAACGGAACGGGATTCGGCGGCGGAATTTACAATCTCGGCAATCTTCAGCTTTTTAATTCGGCGGTGCAAAACAACGGTTTAGCCGAAGCGGTCGAATGCTGCGGCGTCAATGTCAAAGGCGGCGGTATTTACAATGCCGGAAGTTTGAATCTCCAAAACAGCGAAATCAGCGGCAACTCACTGCGCGGCGCGCAGGCATCGGGCGGCGGCGTTTTCAATGATTTAAACGCACAGCTCTCGATCAGCGATTCAATCGTTGCCGATAATAAGGCTTCCGCTAACGCGACCGGTCAGCAAAACAGCGGCTGCGGCTGCGGCGGCGGGATTTTTAATTCCGGAACGGTGACAATCAACAAAACCATCGTCCGCAACAACTCGGCGACCGGAAGAAGCGGCAACGGCGGCGGTTTATACAGTCTGACGAATCTGACGATCACTAACAGCGCCATTGTCAATAATAAAACGCAGGGTTTTCAGGAAATAAGTTTCGGCGCGGGCGTATTCGCCAACGGAATTTTCACGCTCTCCAATTCGACGGTCAGCGGCAACGCGCCCGATACCGATTTTGCTCCGACCAGTCAGTTTATGTCCGGCGGCGGTCTGGCGGTGAGCGGCAACGCAAGAATAGCTAATTCGACCGTCGCTTTTAACACCGCCGGATGGCAAACCGGGGGAATTTACGGCAATCCGACGCTTTACAATACAATCGTCGCCAACAACACGGCTCCGACCAATCCGGACATTCAGGGTTATATCAGTTCCAACGGTTTCAATCTGATCGGCGATGCGAGCGGCAGCGCCGGTTGGCTCGGCTCCGATCTTTTGAACCGCAATCCTAATCTCGCGCCGCTTGCCGATAACGGCGGCGCGACTTTGACGCACGCGCTTATGCCGTCGAGTCCGGCAATCAATGCGGGAAATAATGCAAACGCACCGGCAACCGATCAGCGCGGACTCGCTCGCATTGTCGGCGGCACGATTGACATTGGCGCTTTTGAATCGGCGACTTCGTGTTTTTATACCGTTTCCGCCAATCCGGAATTAATTCCGGTAAACGGCGGCAGCGGAACGATCAATTTAACGGCAGTTGCCGGCTGCACTTGGACGGCAACCAGCAATGCAAGCTGGATTACGGTTTCGCCCGCTTCCGGTTCGGGTTCGGCGACGATTACCTACACCGTCGCGCCCAACAGCGGCGCGGCGCGTTCCGGGCAAATCACCGTCGGCGGACAAACAATAACTGTTAATCAGGCGGGCTGCACTTATTCGCTGTCACCGGCAAATGCACCGGCAGTTTCAACGAACGGCGGTGTTTTTATCTACAACGTCATCACACAGGCGGGTTGTCAGTGGACAAGCGCGAGCAATTCGCCGTGGCTGTCTGTCGTTAACGGCGCGAGCGGAACCGGACCGGGTTTTGTTACTTACGCGGTTGCCGTCAATAACGGCGCCCGGCGCAGCGGAGTGATCGTCACGGGCGGACAAAATTTTAACGTGACGCAGCTCGGTAATTGCGAGTATCGGCTTGATCCGCAAAATCTGGATATTTCCGGTCGCGGCGGCAACAATAGCTTTACTATCACAACCGATTCGGCGGGTTGCAATTGGACGGCGGTCAGCAATGTTCCGTGGATTACTATTTCCAACGGCAGCGGCAGCGGAAGCGGCATCGTCTATTTTTCCGTCGCGCCGAATTTCGGCGCGCAGCGCAGCGGAACGATTACGGCAGGCGGTCAACTGTTTTTTGTCAACCAGTCAATCGTTCCGGCGGCATTTGATTTTGACGGCGACGGCACTTCCGATTTGTCCATTTATCGCGACGGCTTTTGGTGGTTCGCGTCGAGCGCAAACGGCAATCGGCACACCGCTATTCAATGGGGTTTGCCGACTGACAAACTCGTTCCGGCGGACTACGACGGCGACTTTAAAACTGACGCGGCGGTTTTTCGCGACGGAACTTGGCACGTCTTAAAATCTTCCGATAACAGCTACGTCAGTCTGCAATTCGGATTCGCGACGGACATTCCCGTTCCCGGCGATTATGACGGCGACGGGCGAGCGGATTTCGCCGTTTTCCGACCGGCTGACGGTTACTGGTATATTTTTACGGCGAGCGGCAACTTCAGCTCGCAGCAGTGGGGCGAAGCGACCGACAAGCCGGTCGTTGCTGATTTCGACGGCGACGGCAAAATTGATCTTTCCGTTTTTCGACCGGGCGACGGAACCTGGTATATTTTGCAGAGCCGCGATGGTTTTCGCGCCGCGCAGTGGGGCGAAAGCACCGATGTTCCGGTGGTCGGCGATTACGACGGCGATTTTAAATCGGATTTAGCCGTTTTCCGTCCGGCAACCGGAACCTGGTATATTATCGGCAGCCGCGACGGTTTTCGCGGTTTGCAGTTCGGACTTGCGACCGACAAATTAGTTCCGGCTGATTACGACGGGGACGGCAAAACCGATCCGGCGGTGGTTCGCGACGGAATGTGGTATTTGCACAAATCAACCGGCGATTCGGTTATGCAGCAATTCGGCTTCCCAACCGACAAACCCGTTCCTTCGAGTTATATTCCGAATTAATAAAATCAATCGGCAGCCGCACATTAAATCAGGGAGTTTTAAGGAAAATAAAATCTTAAAACTCCCTGATTTTTAATTAATGAATAGTTTTTGATCAACCGCAGAAGACAAATCTAAATCAAACGAATTTGAGATGAATATTTGCCGAATCTACTGACGGACGGTTCGTATTTTAATTTGTATTAAACGACTTTTTAACCGATAATCTTGTTTTTCAAATCAACTTCAAAACCACTAACCGAATGAAAAATTTTGCCGCTGGAATTCTTTGTTTTTGCGTTTTATCGCTTCTTTTTTCCGATTCTTACGTCAACGCTCAATTCAACCAAACCAAAGCGCATCAGCTGTCGCTCGCATCGTCGTTTGCAGCGGATAATTCAGCGAGAATCGCTTTGACGATTAACGATAATTGGAGATTTTCGCCTGATGGCGCAAGTAGTGCGCAAATGCGCGATACAGCAGATGATAATTGGGAGAAAATCAACATACCGCACACCTGGAATGATAAGGACGCGTTTGACGACACGCCCGATTACCGGCGCGGCGCGAGTTGGTATCGCAAAAACTTGACGCTCGATAGGAACTTGAAAAACAAACGGATTTTTCTGTATTTTGAAGCGGCAAATCAGACGGCGGACGTTTACGTTAACGAAAAATTCGTCGGCAATCACATCGGCGGTTATTCGGCTTTCGCTTTTGATGTCACGGACTTTATCAAAGACGACGAACCGAATTTGATTGCAGTCAAAGTTGATAACAGTTTTAACGCCGATATCGCGCCGCTGACGGCGGATTTTACGTTTTACGGCGGCATTTACCGCGACGTTTGGCTGATCGCGACCGACGACGTGCATCTGAAAGTGACCGATTACGCGTCATCAGGCGTGACGATTAGCACGCCGCAAGTTTCGGAAAAAAGCGCGACGGTCAACGTGCGCGGCACGATTGAAAATTCGAGTGCGAACGCGAGAAGAATCGAAATCGTCAACTCAATCATTGACGCGGGCGGCGCGGAAATCGCTTCGACCGTAGAAAAGCTTGACGTCAAAGCGAAAAGCGACCAGATATTTGAGACGCAATTCAAATCAGTGGCGAATCCGAAACTATGGTCGCCGGAAAATCCGTATCTTTATGCAATCAAAACAACGATCCGCGAAAACGGTGTAATTTTAGATGATGTTTCAAATCCGCTCGGTTTTCGCTGGTTTTCGTATGACGGCAACGGTTTTCAGCTCAATGGCAAACCGATCAAACTGCGCGGCGCGAATCGTCATCAGGATTATGCCGGTATGGGCAATGCCGTGCCGGATTCGCTTCACGTCCGCGATCTGGAATTGATGAAATCGGCGGGCTATAATTTCGTCCGGCTCGCGCATTACCCGCAGGATCCGGCAATTTTGCAGGCGGCTGATCGGCTCGGAATCATGCTCTGGGAAGAAATTCCGCTCGTCAATTACATCACGATTTCGCAAAAGTTTAATGACAATGCGGCGACAATGCTCAAGGAAATGATTCGCCAGCACCGCAATCATCCGTCGGTGATTATGTGGGGTTATATGAACGAAATTTATCTGCGCGTCCCGAAGGAAAACGCCGAAAATATTCGTAAAGAAACGGTCGTTTTAGCCCGCAATCTCGATAAACTCGCGCACGACGAAGACGCAACGCGCCCGACGACGATTGCATTTCACGGCAACGACGTTTACAACCAGATGAATTTGGGCGAAATTCCGAACATCATCGGCTGGAATCTTTACAGCGGCTGGTACAGCAATAAATTCGAGGATTTCGGCAAATTCCTTGACGACCAAAGAAAACGTTTCCCGAATCGCCCGCTGATCATCAGCGAATACGGCGCCAACAGCGATTTGCGGCTTCATTCAAACGCGCCGCGCCGCTTCGATTCTACCGCCGAATACCAGCGTTTGTTTCACGAATCTTATCTCGAACAAATGAACGCGCGCCCGTATCTTTTGGGCAGCACGCTCTGGAACGAATTCGATTTCGGCGCGGAACTGCGCGGCGAAAATATGCCGCACGTCAACAACAAAGGAATGTGGACTTACGACCGAAAACCGAAAGACGTGCATTATTTTTATAAGGCAAACTGGTCGAACGAACCCGTTTTGCACATTGCCGCCAACGATTGGAAAAATCGCGCCGCGACCGAAATAAAACCTCAAAAGATTGACGTTTATTCGAACGCCGCGCAAGTCGAATTATTTTTAAACGGCGTATCTCTTGGAACAAAAAACACAAGCGATGTGAAAAAAGCGACGTGGGACGTAGTTTTTAATGACGGCGAAAATGCGCTCGTCGCCGTCGGAAATCGCGGCGCGGCGAAAATGACGGATGTCGTCAACGTCAATTTCAAACTCATCACCGTCAATTCTCCCGAAATTGCCGTCAACGTCGGTTCAAACGCCGATTTTATTGACGAAAGTCAAACCGTCTGGCTCGCCGATCAGCCTTATAAACGAGGAAGTTTCGGCTACATTGGTGAAATTTCCCCTGCCGTGATGGGTTCGCAAAGCGACAAAAATATCATCGGCACCAGCGACGATCCGCTTTTCCAAACGCAGCAGGAAAACTTGAGCAATTATCGTTTCGACGTCCCGGCGGGCGCTTACGAAGTCGAATTGAAATTCGCTGAAATGAAATTCGACAAACCGAATCAGCGCGTTTTTGACGTCAAAATTAACGGAGCGACAGTGATGGAAAAACTAGATTTGGTCAGAGATTACGGCGCGCAAACGGCTCTCACGAAACGCTTTGCGGTGAACACGGCGAGCGGAATCGTGATTGATTTTACGCCGATTCAGGGTAAAGCGATTTTGAGCGGCGTGCGCATTCGGCGTTTGTGAAATTTTTTGAGATGCATCGGTTGAGAATTAAAATCATTTGCCGAAAATCATTTTGTCGTTAAAACGCGCGACGTGTTATACTCGCCTTCGATTTAGAAAGGACGAATTTCGGGAAGATTGATGAGAAAACGTTTGATTACGGCAACGGCAGCAACGTATTTTTTCGCTTTTGGATTGGCGATAGTTTTCGTGCTGCCGGTTTGCGCTCAGAAAACGGCGGAACCGACCGCGACACCGGCGGCGAAAGACATTCTGCCGACTGCCGACGTGGCGATCACGGCGAATGTGACGGCGAGCGAATTGAAGTTTGAAACGGTTCCGAATCCGACGGTCGAATTTCCTGGCAAACCGGAAAGATTAACGATCTGGGAAGCCGACCGTCAAAATCTGCCGAAGCCGGTCGAACCGGGCGTTACGTATCGCAACGTCGGCATCCAACTCCGCATCGCCAGTCGTTTTGCCGATATTGACCGCATCGTCGCCGAAGCGCTCGGCGAAATTCCCGTCTCCGACAAAAACTCTCCAGCGAAACAGCCGCCGACGAACGCACCGGCTCAAAATCCCAACTTGAATAATCCAGTCGTGCCGGTAATCAATCAATCGCCAACCGCACGCAATTCCCAAACCAATCGCCGTCCGCGCACGTCGCCGATGAAAAAACGATGAAAACACATTTTTTCCGGCTGATTCCGGCAGTATTTTTGTTTGTATTTTTCGCCGTCTGCGCTTCGTCCGCCGCGGCTCAAACCGTTGCTGCGCCCACGCAAACTCAAGTAGTCGCCGATGAAAATTACCAACTAAATATCAGCGAAAGCCGCACGAGCGAAGAAAATTACGAACGCTCGACGCATGTCGCTGTCGGTGCCGAATCGAATCAAGCGCCGGTCGCCGTCGCCGTCGGCGCGGGAGTTCGGGCGGAAAGAATCACGATTTCGCTGCGCGGCGTGACCGGCAATGTGCGGTTTCGCGCGTCGCTCGCACCGCTACAGCAAAGAATTGAAAAAACGGCGCCAACTCTTCCAGCGCCGAAAACCGACAATAATTAACAATTTAAATTTTACCAAACCCGATTTTTCGGGCGCGGCTTAATACTTTAGGAGGACAATCATTTTTATGAAAAAACTGCTTTTCGGCACGTTTTTTTTAACGACCATTTTCAGCGCGGCGACAGCGTCCGCGCAGGATGCCACGATCAACACGCGCACGGCAACGCCGACGCCGACGCCGGTTACGCGCGCGACGCCGGTGCGTCCGCTGTCGGCGCAGGAACAGCAGCGTCAGCAGGCTTCGAGTCAGCGCCGAGCGCAGGAAGCCGCCGAAGGAACGCCAGACGTTCTGCTCGATGTGCCGAATCTTTCGGTTGACGAAATCACGCTCGAAGTCGAAAACTTAAGAGCCAAAGTTTCGCTCGATGCGCGTCTCGCCAATCTTTTGCAATTAACTGCGGGCGCCGATGTCGGCATTGACAAAGTAAAACTGACGATCAAAGGCGTCAAAGCCGAAGTTTTATTAAAAGTTCGGCTCGATAATGTTAACAGTATTATTGACCGCACTCTGACGACGATTGACCGCAATCCG
>SXVE01000003.1 GCA_005790265.1 Acidobacteriota bacterium
CAACGAACAAAATTCTCCCGCTTACGTCGCGCTGACGGACTTGCGCATCAATGCCGGAGCGAAACCGGAAATTTTGCGCCAATTGCTCGAAAAAGTAAAAACGCTAACGGCTAAAGCCAATCCGACCGCTTCGATTTGGACGTCTCGTGCCGCGCTCGAAAATCATCTCGGCGACCGAAAAAGCGCGAAAGCGAGCCTCGACCGCGCATTTGAAATTGATTCGCGCAATCCGGCGGCGCTTTCCGAATTAACCGACATCGCGCTGACCGAGGGCGATGTTAATCGCGCGGCTGAACTGATCAAATCTTTATCGCAAATTTCACCGCCGCCGCCGAATTTGAAAATTTTTCAGGCGCGACTTCTCGCCGACACGGGAAAAACGGCGGAGGCGCTGCAAATTCTCGACGCGATTCCGAATCCGTCCAAAGAAGTAACTAATTTCCGCGATAAAATCGCCGCGAATAATTCGGTTGATGCGAGCGAACTGGAAAAAATCGCCGCAAACGATCCGAATAACGCTGCGGCGCTCGGTCGTTTATGCGTTCTGCTGCGCACGAGCGAGCCGTTGAAGGCGATTGATTACTGCCGCCGCGCAACGGTCGCCGATCCGAACAATATCAATCACGCCGTCGGTTTCGGCGCAGCGCTCGTTCAGGCGCGAAACTTCGCTGAAGCGGTCGGTTTATTTCGCAAATTGATGCCGTATTCGCCGGACAATTTCACGATTCACGCTAATCTGGCGACTGCGCTTTTTCAGCTTAAAAGATACGCCGAAGCGAAAATCGAATATCAATGGCTGACGGAAAAACAGCCGGATTTAGCCGTCGGCTATTATTTTCTCGGCATTATTCACGATCAATCCGGCGAATACATGGACGCGATGGCGAACTACCAACAATTTCTGCGTCTGGCGACCGTCGCGCAGAACAAACTTGAAATTGAAAAAGTCAATTTGCGGCTTCCGGTTTTAGCGAGACAGATAAAAGATAAAAAAGGAAAGAAAGATGAATAAAACTATTGCCCGAAAAACGTTTGGCGGCTTTTTCAGTTTGGCTTTGTGCGATAGCTGCAAAAATCTGATTCTCGGCGGATTTTTTTTCCTTGTCACAATCTCGACCGCCAGTTTAGTTAACGCTCAAACGGCTGATGTCGGCGAAATCGCGCCGCCGCCGCTGAAAATTATTTCAAAAGAAGAAAAAAGACAGCTCGACGGCATCACCGATATCAAGAAAAAAACCGTTCTCGCGCTCGAATTAATGCAGCTGCGCCTCAAAAGAGCGGAGGAGTTGGACGACCAAAATGATTTTGAAAATATGTATGAGCAGCTCGGCGGTTTTCACGCTTTAATGGATTACACGCTCAATTTCTTAAATCGCAACAATCCGGGCAGCAGCAAAAGTTTGGGAAATTTCAAACGCTACGAAATCGGTTTGCGCGGTTTTCCGGCTCGTCTTGAAGTTATCCGGCGCGAACTGCCGCTCAAATACGAAAGTTATGTGCGCGAGCTGCTAAAAATTATTCGCGACACCAGATCAAAAGCGGTCGAACCGTTTTTCAGCGATACGGTTGTTCCGAACAATTAATAAAAATTAATAGATTTTAGATTTGCCAGCGAAAACATCTGCAACAAATTAAACCGATGAAAAAATTCTATTTTGTGCTGTTATGCGCGATCAGCGGATTTATTTTACTCGCGCCGCTCAATACCGACGCGCAGCGCCGCGATTATATGACGGACGCCGAAAGCGAATTGGTGCGCGAAGCGCAGCAAATTGACTTGCGCATCGAAGTGCTCGTCAAAATGATTGACCGGCGATTCGCCGTACTGAACGGCACGCCGCTAAAACCTGAAAAAAAGCCGGAATTATGGGGCGAACCGCCGACCGGAACGCGCATCGAACTGCTTTCCGATATCAGCAAATTGCTGCAAAAAGCCGTTGATGACATTGACGATGTCGCGGCGCACAACCGAATGGACGAAAAGTTTTTCCCGAAAGCGATGCGCCATTTGTCCGCCGCCGCCGCTCAATATCAACCGCAGATCAAAGCGGTTTACGACCGAACGCCGGATGAAAAAGAAAAAGGACTGCTGATGAGCGCGAGCGAATTCTGCGCGCAGATCATTGAAGCTTCGGCGAAAGTTCCGAAAGAAGCGCCGAAAGAAAGCAAAGAGAGCAAGGAAAACAAGAAAAAGAAATCGAAAAACGATACCGAATAATTTTTTTTGTTTGCGCCCTTTAAATTTTTTATTTGATTAGAATCGTAAATCTTCCAAACAAACGGTTCTCATTAAAAGACTTTTGACACTCGCCGGTTGCGGGTGTTAATTTTTTTCCATTACACTGCTAAAATATGTCAACGGAAAACTTAAAGAAAACGCCGCTTAACGAAGCGCATCGCACGGCGGGCGGAAAAATGGTTGATTTCGGCGGCTGGGATATGCCGGTTCAGTACAGCGCCGGAGTGATTGCCGAACATCTCGCCACGCGTGAAAAAGCCGGACTTTTCGACGTTTCGCACATGGGCGAAATTTGGGTCGAAGGCGAAGACGCGATTGCATTTGTCAATCGTCTAACGACAAACGACGTAACGAAACTCGTTGACGGACAAGCGCATTATTCGGCTTTGACGAACGAAAACGGCGGCGTCGTTGACGATTTGCTCGTTTACCGTTTCGATGTTGATAAGCTGCTGCTCGTCGTCAACGCGAGCACGACGGAAAAAGATTGGGATTGGATTACTTCGCACAAAAAGGACGAAAATATTACGCTGACCAACGCGAGCGCCGATTACTGCCAAATCGCCGTTCAAGGTCCGCGAGCGCTCGAAATCGCGCAGAAATTTACCGACGAAAATTTGGCGGAAATTAAGTATTACCATTTCACGGTCGGCAAATTCGACGGCGTTGACGCGATTATTTCGCGCACCGGCTACACGGGCGAAGACGGTTTTGAAATTTACGCGGGCAAAGAACACGCGGCGAAAATCTGGAACGATCTGCTCGAAGCGGGCGCGGAATTCGGCATTTTGCCGTGCGGACTCGCCGCGCGCAACACTCTGCGATTGGAATCTGCAATGTCGCTCTACGGTCACGAACTCGGCGACGACATTTCGCCGCTCGAAGCGAATTTGGGCTGGATTTGCAAATTAAATAAGGGCGATTTTATTGGGCGTGAAAAACTCGCGAAATTAAAAGAAGACGGCTTAACGCGCAAACTCGTCGGTTTTGAAATGATTGACAAAGGCATCGCGCGCGACGAACACGAAGTTTACATCAATGATGAAAAAGTCGGCGTCGTCACCAGCGGCTCGCCCGCACCTTTTTTGAAGAAAAACATCGGTCTCGCATTCGTTCCGGCGGAATTTGCAAAAACGGGTCAAGAAATTACAATTGATGTCAGAGGCAAGAAATTAGCGGCGCAGATTGTGCCGACGCCTTTCTACAAACGGGACAAATAAAAAATTTGGATGAGCGAATCGAATACAAACTGTCCGAAATGCAGCGCCGAGTTGGAAGAAGGATTTATCCTTGATTATACACACGGAGCTATTGTTCCGAGCAATTGGGTCGAAGGCGAGCCGGTCAAATCGTTTTGGACGGGAACGAAAATCAGTGACAAAAAACAACTTCAAGTAAAAACTTTTCGTTGCGTCAGATGCGGATTTCTCGAATCTTACGCAAAACCCTGAAGATTAAAACAGAGATTCGATTTTCTCTTAAAATATAATATCGAGAACAATTAAATTATTATGTCAAACAATATTCCTGAAAATTTACGATATTCCAAAGACCACGAATGGGTTTTGGTCGAG
>SXVE01000194.1 GCA_005790265.1 Acidobacteriota bacterium
CGGAACTCGACGTGATGTTTAATAATGTCAACGTCAAAATTGCCAATTACAAAACCGCTTACGGTTTGACCGATGCCTGGATTGCGCGGGTGCGGCTGATTTGCGAATCGTTTACGTCGGCTTATACCGGAGTGTCGCAGAATCGGGCGACGGAAAAAGACTTGAATGCGTGGTTTGATTCGCTGTTGTACGGATCGCCGAAAGGATCGAACGCGCCCGCCGTGCCGATGTTCTCGCCGGTGGAAATGCCGACCGGAGCGTTCATCGGAATTATTGATGAATTCCGCGAAATGATGCGTTTTTTCAAGGCAAATGCGGCATACACGGAAGCGGACGGCGCGAATCTGATGATTATTGCGCCGCCCGAAGAAGCGGGCAGACCGTCGGAAGCGGTTCCGTCGCTGAAAACGTCGGTTAATATGAGCGGCGAAGTGTGCGTGGAATATACCCGGAAAAATTTCAGCGGACTCGAACTGCAATGGCGGAAAATCGGCGCCGCCGAATGGAATTTGGCGGACAAAAGCACGGAAAAAAACATCACGTTTACGCCCGCGCCGCTGACGCTGCCCGCGCAGATCGAATTGCGGGCGGTTTATCTGCTGAAAAATCAAAGAGTCGGCAGCTGGTCGCCGATTTATACGGTTACTATCGGTTAAATCAAGCCTGAATAAACGACAAAGCAACCGCGCAACACGCCGCACAAACCGAACAAAAATTAAAAAATGTGCTGTTTGATAATCTTTTTCAAAGATTCGGCGTGTTGCGCGGTTAGAATTCCGCAAAAAATATGAACAAAGAATACGAATATTTCGCGCGTTTCTTCACCGTGCCCGAATCTTATCACAATCAGGATTTTCAACGGATAATGCGCGAATGGGTTGATTATATGGACGCGCACGCCGGCGAATTTAATTACCTCGAAGACGAAGATTGGCGCGAGCGGCGCGAATTAATCATCGCCGAGATTGACCGGCGCGAAGATATGCGCGACGAATACGAAGAAATTACCGCCGCCATCGAGTCGCCGGAAGTTACGAGCAACGAAGAACGCATACATAACTTGAGCTGCTGGCTCGAATTCATTAAAAAATATCAATTTGAATACCAATTTACCGACGAAGATATTCACGGAACCGAAAAAAGACTCGTCATTTTTAAACAAGCTGTCGAAGAAGCGCGCGTGCTCGACGAAAGAGCCAGATTTGCCCGGCTCGAACAACAAAAACATCTCGCCGCGCTCGCCGATGCGCTCGTCGAACATTACGAAAAAACCGGCAAACATCCGATTTTGCCGGTCTTTCCAGCCAAAAAAAAGCCGCGCGGCAATTAGTTCGGCGTAAAACACAATAAAAAAGGCGAAAGATACGCATCTTTCGCCTTTTGATCGTTCGCTCGCGCCGAATTTTTACATCAGCATCAAGATCGGGTTTTCAAGCATCTGCTTAAAGGTCTGCAAAAACTTTGCGCCGGTCGCGCCGTCAATCGCGCGGTGATCGCACGACATCGTTACGGTCATCATATTCTTGACGACGACTTCACCGTTGCGCACAACTGCGGTCGGCGTCGCCGCGCCGATGGCAATATTTGCCGCTTCGGGCGGATTGATAATCGCCGTGAACTGTTTGACGCCGAACATTCCGAGATTGGAAATCGAAAACGTCGAGCCGGTGTATTCTTCGGGCTGAAGTTTTTTCTCGCGCGCGCGTGCCGCCATCTCTTTGATCTCTTTCGAGATTTCCGTGATGCCTTTGCGATTTGCCGCGCGCACAACCGGAGCGATTAATCCGTCTTCGACGGCGACCGCGACGCCGATGTCGGCATCTTCGTAAAATCTCATCGTCTTGCCGCGATAAGACGAGTTGACCCACGGATGTTTCATCGAAGCCTGCGCCGCAACTTTGACGATCACGTCGTTAACCGAAACTTTTTCGTCGTCTTTGACGCTCGCGTTAATCTGTTTGCGGAACTCAAGCGCGGCATCCATCTCGATTTCTACGGTTAAATAGAAAGTCGGGATCGGTCCGATGGATTCCGCGAGACGATTGGCGATGACTTGGCGCATCCGCGAAGTGTTTTCTTCGCGAAAACGCGACGCATTTTGCACTTCGCTCGCGGCAAATGTCGGCGCGTCAATCGTTTCGACAACATTTTCGGCGGGCGCGGCGACTTGTGCCGATTCGTTTACGCCGCTCATCGCCTGTTCGATGTCGCGCTTGATAATTCTGCCGTTGGGACCCGAACCCTTTAAGGCTTTCAAGTCAATATTGTTTTCCGCCGCCATCCGCGCGGCAATCGGCGAGACGATCATGCGACCGCTGCCGTTCGATTCGGCTTGTGCGGCGTTCGACTCGTTTTGTTTGCCGCTCGCTCCGGTCTGCGCCGCGTCGGTTTTTGCGCCGGGACGCTGATCGTCGTAGCTGCGACCTTCGGTTTCGCCGACATTCTGCTGCGTTTCCGCGCCGCCCGAAGCCGCTGCGCCCGCCGATTTTTCCGCCGACGGTGCGGGCGTTTCCTGTTTGGCGTCAACTTTCGGCGCCGCGGCGCCGCTGCCGTTCGCCGCCGCGTCAATTTTGCCCGCGCCGTTGCCGTTCGCTGCCGATTC
>SXVE01000195.1 GCA_005790265.1 Acidobacteriota bacterium
CTTTGCGGAGCAGCGCTTCGACCGTTTCGCGGCGCGTTCGGCGGGCGGAAAATCCTTTCAAAATCGCGAAATGATCGAGCAGATTTTCCGCGCTCGTTTTCGGATAAACGCCGAATTCCTGCGGCAGATAACCGAGCGTTCGATGAATTTCGTCTTTTTTGTTCAGCAAATCCGTGTCGCCGAGACGAATTGTTCCCGAATCCGGTTCCTGCAAAGTCGCCAGCGTCCGCATCAAAGTTGATTTCCCGGCGCCGTTCGGTCCGAGCAGTCCGTACATTCCGACTGGAATCGTCAGCGATACGTTATTGAGCGCCGCGACGCCGTTGGAATATGTTTTGGACACGCCGCAAATTTGTAATTGCATAAAATATTTATTATTTGGTGTGACGCCTGAAACGAGAGGGACGCGCCGGTGGTATTCTTTTTTTTGAATAGATCAACTACAAACATAAACGCGCGCAGAGGCGAATTATTAACAAGGAAGTGAAATAAATTTCCATATCTGAGCGAGCTAATTACTTCGTTGCCAATTAGTTGGATTGACGTTGAAAACCGGTTGTATTACCGGTATCAACTAAAACTTAATTTATAAAATTGATTGCAGGTAGCACTTCAACCTCAATCGAGCGGATAAAAATTTACAAGATTTGCGCCGAAAACATTGCGCGAAAATGTTAAAATAAATGATCGAGAATGAATATGTTGGCAGCATCAATCGCGGATATTTCCGCGCAAATCGAAAATATCAATCGGATAAAATACGCCCGGACGCGCAATTTTACGGACGGCGCGGTAACGAGGCTTTCGCCATATATCAGTCGCGGCGTGATTTCGCCGAAATACTTTAAGTGAATTGAAGAATCGCGCGATTGGATATTTCCCGAACTCAAAGGTTTTTTCCCGTCGTTTTTCAACTACTGGAAAAAGTGCGAAAAATTGCTTAAGAAGAAAAATTAGAACGTGAAACATTACACTAATAAAGAAATCGGCGAGCTGGATAAACTGCGGCGCGCCAATCTGATAAATTCACTGAGCGGCTATAAACCGGCGAATTTGATCGGGACGATTTCCGGCGCGAAACAGACGAATCTGGCGATTTTCAGTTCGGTCGTGCATCTCGGCAGCGATCCGCCGCTGTTCGGATTTATCACGCGCCCGACCGGAGAAGTGCCGCGTCACACTTACGAAAACATTATGGAAACGGGCGTTTACACGATCAATCACGTCCACGAATCGTTCGTAGAAAAAGCGCATTACACGTCGGCGAAATTCGAGCGCGAAACGTCGGAATTTGCGGCTTGCGGGTTGACCGAAGAATATCTCGAAAATTTCGCCGCGCCGTTCGTCAAAGAAAGCCGAATCAAACTCGGTCTGCGATTTGTTGAGGAAATGCCCGTCAAATTGAACGGAACGATCTTAATCATCGGCGAGATCGAGCATCTTTTTGTGCCGGAAAACGCGCTGCTCGAAAACAGCAACGTGGATTTACACCGCGCCGGAGACGCTTGTATTTCGGGACTCGACGGTTATCACGCGGTCGAAAAAGCCGTCAGATTTCCGTTCGCCAGACCGGACGATTTACCAGATTTTGATGCAGATCGGAGAACAAAATAAAAACCAAGATTTTACGAATATGATAGTAATAATCGGAGCGGGAATCGCGGGTTTGACCTGCGCGAAATATTTGAAAGATAAGGGCGTTGAATCGTTAATTTTGGAAGCATCGGACGCGGTCGGCGGGCGCGTGCGGACGGATAACGTCAGCGGATTTAAGCTCGACAGAGGTTTTCAGGTTCTTTTAACTTCTTACCCGGAAGCCAAAAAACTGCTTGATTACAACGATTTACAATTTCAATACGTGCCGTCGGGCGCGAGAATCAGAAGCGGAAACGATTTTTTCGTGATGCCGAATCCGCTGAAAAATATTCTGACCGCGCCGCAGGCTTTGTTTTCGCCGGTCGGCGGTCTGCTTGATAAAGTAAAAGTTTTGCAGCTTAATTTTGAAACGCAGAACGCCGCTGAACCGGACGAATTAAAGTCGCAGTCAGGCGAATCCACCGCCGCTTTTTTGAAGAATTACGGTTATTCCGACCGGATGATCGAACGGTTTTTCGTGCCGTTTTTTCGCGGCGTTTTTCTCGAACGGGATTTGGCGACCGATGCGGCGTTTTTCAAATTTTTGTACAGACAATTTGCCGAAGGCGATGTCGTGATTCCCGAAAATGGAATGCAGGCGATTCCCGAACAAATCGCCGGGCATTTATCTGCAAATCAAATTCGGCTGAACACGCCGGTCGAAAAAATCGCCGGCAAAACGGTTTATCTGCAAAACGGCGAAATCATCGAAGCCGAAAAAATCGTGCTGGCGACCGATGCGCGAACGGCGGCGAAACTGCTCGGCGAAACATCGAACGTCGAATTTAACAGCACCGTTTGTTTATATTTTGCGAGCGATACGCCGCTCGAACTGGACGGCGAACCTTATTTAATAATCAATTCAAACGCGGGCGAATTGATTGATCATCTGTTCATCAATTCGGCAGTCGCGCCGAGTTACGCGCCTGCCGGTAAAACTTTGATTTCAGTTAATATCGTCGGCGACAAAGATATTTCCGATGAAAATTTGCCAGAAAACGTGCAAACCGAATTGGCAAAATGGTTCGGTCAAAAAAAAGTCTGGCGGCACTTAAAAACTAACAGCATCGTCGACGCGCTGCCGCAATTTTTAGAAAATTCGGCGGCTGACAATAATTTGAAAATCAACGAATACACTTAAAGCTTCTGCGATTACGCGGCGTATCCGTCGCTCAACGCGGCGATGAAAACCGGGCGCGAAGTCGCTGAAATGCTGGATCAATAATACCCGCCAAAAAACCATTGACAGTTTGTAAATTTAATTTTGATTTCGTAAATGATGCGACAGAAAAATAAACAATACGCAGTAAAAAAATCGAAATTACTTTTGCCTGAAAAGAAACAAAAGCCGCCGGAAAAATCGAAACTGCATCCGCGCAACAAACATCGCGGGCGATATAATTTCAAAGATTTGATCGGCTGCTGCCCGTTATTACAAAAATTTGTCGCATTAAATGATTACGATGATGAATCCGTTGATTTCTCGAATCCCGAAGCGGTAATAATGTTAAATAAAGCGTTGTTAAAATGCTTTTACGAAATTGATTTTTGGGAAATTCCCCAAAATTATTTGTGTCCGCCGATTCCCGGTCGAGCGGATTACATTCATTATCTCGCCGATTTGCTGGCGTCGGTTAATGACGGGAAAATTCCGACCGGAAATAGCGTGAAATGTTTGGACATCGGAGTCGGCGCCAACTGCGTTTATCCGATAATCGGTCATCAGGAATACGGCTGGTCGTTTGTCGGTTCTGACGTTGACGCGGCGGCAATCGCCTCTGCCGAACGGATTGTCGCAAACAATTCGCCTTTGAAAAACTTCGTCGAATGCCGTTTGCAGACCAACTCGAATCATATTTTTCGCGGCATCATCGGGAAAAATGAATTTTATGATTTAACCGTTTGCAATCCGCCGTTTTACGCGTCGTTTGCCGAAGCGAAGGCGGGAACGCTCAAAAAATTGTCGAACTTAAACAATCGGAAAATAAACACGCCGATCAGAAATTTCGGCGGACAAAACCGGGAAATTTGGTGCGAAGGCGGCGAAAGCCGATTCATCGAGAAAATGATTGACGAAAGCGCCGAGTTTCGGGATTCATGCTTTTGGTTTTCGACGCTCGTTTCAAAGCAAGCAAATCTCAAGAGCGTTTACGCTACGCTCAAACAAGCGAGCGCAGCGACAATCAGAACAATTCAAATGTCACAGGGAAACAAAATCAGCCGCTTCGTCGCCTGGACTTTTCTAAATGAAAAGCAGCAAAAATACTGGGCAAATACAAAATGGAAAGAGTTAGGGATAAAAGATGCTGAATAAAATAGTAGTTCATCGCTCCAAACGCTCAGAATGAAAAAAAGCTTTTTGCATGATTCTTGGCGGAGGGAACACAGCATAAAATTTTGTTTTTTTATACTTTATTCCCAACACAGCTTCTTTCTAACTTGTTTTTCTAGAAAATAATATTTCTTCTAACTTACTTTTCTGTTTTTCTAAGTAAACAACTAAATTCCTTTACTCTCGTTAAGTAATTTACCTGCTTAGAAGGTTTCCCGCTTGACTTTTAATAAAGTTTCTTGGATAAACAAAAATGAATTTATCAGTCTGCGAAAATTAGATAAAACTAAACAATAAAAAATGAAAAAACCAGAAGCGAAAATCATCGCTGTCTCAAACCAGAAAGGCGGCGCCGGAAAAAGCACTGTGACGACCAATCTCGCCGTCGAAC
>SXVE01000196.1 GCA_005790265.1 Acidobacteriota bacterium
CGGATCCGAAAACCGTCGAATTCGCGCTCAACGAATGGGGCGAAGTTTTCAAATAGTTGCCGCGCGTTTATGCGGTGATGGTTCCGGGCGGCGATCCCGTACACACGCAGCCGAAATATTTAATGTCGCTGCTCGAAAAACAAACGGCTGTTTTGCGCAAATATCATCCGAAAGCACAGATGTGGGTTGCGCCGCAGGGTTTTAACAAAGAATGGATGGACGAATTTTACGCCATTCTCGACAAAGAAAATCCGGCATGGCTGACCGGCATCGTGTTCGGTCCGCAGGTGCGCGAAACTCTGCCGAAACTGCGCGCGCGCATCGCTAAAAAATATCCGATTCGCCATTATCCGGACATCACGCATAGTCTTTCGGCGCAGTATCCGGTTCCCGATTGGGATTTGGCGTATCCGCAAACCGAAGCGCGCGAAGTAATTAATCCGCGTCCGCTCGATCAGGCGCAGGTCTTTAAAGTTTCGCAGCCGCTGACCATCGGTTTTCTGACTTATTCGGAAGGCTGTAACGACGATGTCAATAAAATCGTCTGGAGCGGACTTGGCTGGAATCCCGACGCCGATGTGAGAAATATTCTGCGCGAATACAGTCGTTATTTCATCGCCGAAAATCACGCCGAAGAATTCACCGATGGTTTGTTCGGTCTCGAACAAAATTGGCGCGGTTCGCTAATGTCAAACGTTAGCGTCGAAGCGACGTTGCAGCGTTTTCAAACGCTTGAACGAACCGCGACGCCGCAGCTTTTGCTTAACTGGCGATTTCAGCAAGCGCTTTACCGCGCTTATTACGACGCGTTCGTGCAGCGGCGATTGATCGCCGAAACCGCCGCCGAAGAAGCCGCGAATGCGCAGTTGCGCAATGCCAAACAACTCGGCGCGCTGACTTCGATTAACGAAGCGGAAAAAATTCTCGACGCGGCAATCGCCGAAGCGAGTGCCAACGAATTGCGCGCGCGCGTTTTTGAACTCGGCGAAGCGCTTTATCAAAGCATTCGGATGCAGCTTTCGACCGAAAAATATCAGGGAAAACCCGGTCGGGGCAGCAATCTCGATACGATTGATATGCCGCTCAATAATCGTCTGTGGCTGAAAACGAAATTCGCGGCGATTCGCCAGATGCCCGATGAAGCGGCGCGTTTGAGCGCAATCGGCGAAATCGTCAATTGGACAAATCCGGGAATCGGCGGCTTTTACGATGATTTGGGCAATTCGTCAAAACAACCGCATTTGCTGAATTCCGGCAAATTCAATCAAGACCCCGGATTTATGGAAACCGCATTTTCCGGTTTCGCTTACAAACCCGAATGGCGGCGCTCGTGGTTCGACAGCGCGGAAACGGCATTTGATACGCCGCTCCAGATGCGCTACACGAATTTAGACCCGACGGCGCAGTATAAAATTCGCGTCGTTTACGCCGGAACTCTGCCGCAGCTGAAAATCAAGTTGACGGCAAACGAAAAATACGAAATTCATCCGCTGTCGGAAAAACCGAATCCGGTCAAACCCGTCGAATTCGACGTTCCGCAAGCGGCAACGGCAGCCGGCGAATTAAACTTAACTTGGGAAATCGAACCGGGACGCGGCGGCAACGGACGCGGCAGACAAGTTTCGGAAATCTGGCTGATTAAAAAATAAATAATTTAAGAATTGACGATTGTTATTGCAGGAAAAGGAGAAAGAAAATGACTTTATCGAGATTAACAACATTGCTGCTGCTCATCGTGTTCACTGCGCTTCTGCTGTCGGCGCAGGGTTCGCCGACCGGAACGATCACCGGCGTCACGAGAGATGATGCGGGCGCATCGGTTCCTGGAAGCCGCGTGATTGCCACAAATACGGGAACGAACACGGCCTTTGAAGCTGTCGCCGATGAAAACGGCAGTTATACGATTCGTTCGCTGCCCGTCGGCAATTACGTCGTTTCGGTCGAAGCCGCCGGATTCAAAAAAACCACGCTGACTGAAATCGTCGTGCGCGTCAATGAAGAAATTCGCGTTGATGCGAATTTGAGCGTCGGCGCGCTGAGCGAAGAAGTAACCGTCACGGCGGAAACTTCGCTGGTCAACACGACCAGTTCGACTTTGAAAACCGTGATTGACGAACGCCGCATCAACGAGCTTCCGCTCAACGGTCGCGATCCGAACGCGCTCGTGCAACTGGTCGCCGGCGTTCAGCCAGACACGCGCACGAGTTTGACTTCCGGCACGACTTATCCGGGAGCGGTTTCCGTTTCGTCAAACGGCGGACGCGGCAATACGACCAATTACGTCCTCGACGGCGGCTCGAACAACGATTCGTACAGCAATCAATCGAACCCGACGCCGAACCCGGACGCGTTGCAGGAATTCAGTGTGCAGACTAATAATTTCAGCGCGGAATACGGCAGAAACTTGGGCGCTGTCGTCAATGCAGTAACGAAATCGGGCACGAACGATTTTCACGGCAGTTTATTTGAATACGTGCGCAACGAAGCGTTTAACGCGACTAATTTCTTTGCGCCGATCTCCAACGGCGAGAAACTGCGCGACGGCTTGAAACGCAATCAATTCGGCGGAACCGTCGGCGGACCGCTGCCGCTGCCGAATTTCGGCGAAGGCGGACCGTTTTTCAAAAGCGGACGCGACCGCACATTCTTTTTCTTTTCATATCAGGGAACTCGCACTGTTCAGCGTCCGAGCGATACGACGGCAATCGTGCCGTCAGCGACGCAGCGCGCCGCTGTAACTAACCCAGTGGCGGCGCGGCTTTTGCAATATATTCCGCTGCCGAACGAACCAGGCAATCTGGTGCGGTTTACGGTTCCCATCAAATTAAACGACGATCAGACGATGGTGCGCATTGACCACAAATTCAGCGACAACAACAACCTGTTCGGCAGATTCTGGGTTTCAAAAGCGAGTCAGCCCGCGTATCTGGATTCGGCAAATTACCTCGCGTCATCTTTCGGTCGCGTCTGGAAAAATACGATTGTCGCTCTAAACGACACGCACGTTTTCAGCCCGCGTGTCGTCAACAATACGGTTTTTACTTTTAATCGCACGAACAACGATAATTTTCACATTTTGCCGCCAAGTTTGAATTCGCTCGGCTCCAATATTTACAGCGACGGCGCACCGCAGCTTTCGATTTCCGTTCCCGGATTTTTCACGATTGATACGGGCGATACCAACAGTTTTAACCGCACGGAATATCAGGTAACGAATACGACTCGTTTGAGTTATGGCAAACACAATATTTCAGTCGGCGGCGAATACAGCCACGGCACGAACGATATTGTTAATAATTTCCGCGTCAACGGACAGTTTACGTTCGCAGGTGTGACTAATCCGGTTCCTGGCTCAGGTTTTACGAACAATGCGCTGACGAATTTTTTAAACGGCAAATTTACGGCGCTGACGCAGGGCGCGGGCGAGTATAAAAACACCATCGTCAACGCTCCGGCGGCGTTTGTTCAGGACGATTACCGCGTCAGCAACAAACTAACGCTTAACCTCGGTTTGCGCTGGGATCCGTTCATTCCGTACACGGACGCGAATGACAAAATAGCGAGTTACCGCGCCGGTCAGCAGTCGCAGGTTTACACCAACGCGCCGCTCGGTCTTTTATATCCGGGCGATCCGGGTTTGCCGGAAGGCGGATATTCGCGCACCTTATGGAATTTCGGTCCGCGCGTCGGCTTCGCCTACGATTTGACGGGCGACGGTAAAACCAGTATTCGCGGAGGTTACGGAATTTTCTATGACCGACCGAATCTTATTTCAACCAACAATGCGGCGGCGCAGTCGCCATTCGGCACGGTTTTGACAACCGACGGAAACGCGCTCAATTCGCTGACCGATCCGTATGCCGGGCGCACGAATCCGTTTCCGGTCAATATCTTCCCGCCGTCGAACGTCAGTTTCACTTATCCGGTGACGGTTTTCAGTTACGCCGAAGACTTGAAAAACGGAATGGCGCAGTCGTATAACCTTTCGTTTGAACGCGAAATTTTTCCGACTTATCTGGTGCGCATCGCTTACGCCGGTTCGCGCGGCAGCCGTCTTTCGATTGTTCGCGAAGCAAATCCGGCGGTTTATTCGGTCGGCGCGACAACCGGCACAACAAACGCACGTCGTCGTCTCGCGCCAATCTACGGCAGCATCGCCGTTACCGAATCAACCGGCAGATCGAATTATAATTCGCTGCAATTAACGCTCGATAAAAGATTCAGCAAAGGTTTGTCAATTCTGGCAAACTACACTTTTTCAAAAAGCATTGACGACAGTTCGGAAAACAAAGGAACCGGCGTTTCGCAGACGAATCCGTACGATTTGAATTTTGATCGCGGTCTCGCCAATTTCGATCATCGCCACCGTTTCACGGCTTCGGTTCTTTATGAGTTGCCGCGTTTTTCTTCGCAGAAATTAATCAACGGAATTTTCGGGGGATGGAATCTGACCGGCATCTACACGTACCAGAGCGGCACGCCGTTCAGCGTTTTGAGCGGTGTGGACAACGCGCGCACCGGAACGCCGAATCAGCGCGCGGACATCATCGGCGATTACGAATTATCCGGCGACCGAACGCGCGGCGAACAAATCGCCCGCTGGTTTAATACGGCGGCATTTACGACAAACGCGCTCGGAACTTTCGGCAATTCGGGAAGAAACATCGTCATCGGACCCGATTTCAAATCGCTCAACGTCGGTTTGCACAAAAACTTTGCTATCACTGAATCAATGCGTATTCAACTGCGCGGCGAAGCGTTTAACGTGCTGAACAACGTCAATCTGAATTTGCCGAATAGCACCGTAACATCAAGCGCATTCGGCAGAATCACAAGCGCGGGCGATCCGCGAATTCTGCAATTCGCCATTCGCTTTGTTTTCTAAAACTGCCGGTCGCTTTGTTAAAAATCGCGGCTGAAAGCTGAGTAAACTCTCTTTCAGCCGCAAACAAAAACTTATTGAATCCGGGAATTTGAGTTTATATATGTCACCGAAAAAAGGTTTAAATATTCCGATTGTCACCGCGCTCGACGAAGCCGGAAATCTGATAGAAGCGGATCAGCGAAATATCGTGCGCCACGGAATTCAGCAGGGACACGGCGCGGACAGTTTGTTCGTCGCGGGAACGACTGGCGAATATAATCGCCTCAGTCAGCCGCAAATTCGTCGTCTGCTCGAAGTCGGAGTTGATGAAATTAAAAAGGTTAATCAAACTCTGGCGGAAGGAATCGCGCCGGTTGAAACGTGGGTCGGGATTACCGCGCCGACGAAAGCCGAAAGCATCGAGCTTCTCGAACTGGCGATTGATCTGAAAGCGGAAGTCGGCGTTTTTGCGCCGTATGCGATTGACGATCTGCCTTCGTCGGAAGTCATCCAGTTTTTCGAGCGCGAAATTTCGCCGCGCCTTGCCGCGAGTTCATTGATCGTCGGTTTATACGATAATCCGGACATTGCCGCCGCACACAACGCCAATTTAAATGTGCCGAACGAGCTAATTGCCGCGCTCGGTCAGATGCCGTCCGTCGTCGGTCTAAAGGCTTCGGCAAACCGACAGGCGTTCGGCAATTACGCTAAATCCTTCGCCAAAGGAATGGACGCGCCGTTTACGCTTTATGCCGGAAACGCCAATCTGATCTTCGATATTGACGAAATTCAGCGCGAAAACGGCATCGAAAACGCCGAAGTCGCCATCGCCGGAGTCGTTTCGGGACCGGCAAATGTTTTTCCGCGCGAATGGAAACAGGCTTGGGAAGCCGTCGTCGCGCACGACCGCGAGCAAATCAATTTCTATCAAAAATTCTTTGAAGATTTCGTCCGGCTCACCGGTTTTCCCGGCGCTAACGGCTACGGCAGCAAATTGATCGGCGGAATCAAACAGGCGATGCTTCATCTCGGAATTATTGGCAGCGCGGCGGTCGCCCCCGGAACTCCGGCGTTCACGGCGGACGAAGCAGAAATTCTGAACGAAAATTTGACTAAACTGATGAACGACGCGCAATTTCCGGCGAAAATAACAGCGGGCGAAACAAGCGAGAATCAGCAGACGATCAGGACGATTTCCAACATTTAAGACGAACAAATTTTAAGCGTCAAAACTTTACAAGGCGCGTTTTACAGCCGACAAAATCAACAAATGGAAGCCCAAAATATAGAAAATAAAAGCGAATTCGTTGTTGGCGTGGATGTCGGCACGGGCAGTGCCAGAGCAGGAATTTTCGCTTTGGATGGCGCGATGAGCGCGTCCGCCGTGCATCCGATTAAGATTTTTCGCCCCGCCGCGAATCACGTCGAGCAATCGAGCGAAGACGTTTGGACGGCGGTCTGCAAATGCGTTCGTCAGGCTTTGGAAACGGGAAAAATTGATTCGCAAAACGTTGTCGGGATTAGCTTTGACGCGACTTGTTCGCTCGCCGCGCTTGATGAAAACGATCAGCCGGTGACAATTTCAACGACGGGAAACGACGAGCAAAACATTATCGTCTGGATGGATCATCGCGCTGAAAAACAGACGAACGAAATTAATAAAACGAAACATCGCGTGCTTGATTACGTCGGCGGCAGGATTTCGCCCGAACAGGAAATTCCGAAGCTCAAATGGATTAAGGAAAACCTGCCGGAAACTTGGAATCGAACGGCGAAGTTTCTCGATTTAGCCGATTTTCTGACGTATCGCGCAAGCGGCGCAAATGTCCGCAGTCTTTGCACCGTCGTCTGCAAGTGGACTTATATGGGCCACGAAGGCGAATTCGGAAACTGGGACGAAAGTTTTTTTAAAGAAATCGAGTTGGAAGATTTATTCGTTAATAATCGCGTCGGCGAAGCTGTCCGACCGATGGGAACTTTCGCCGGAAATTTGACTGCACAAGCGGCTGGAGAGTTGGAGCTTTCGACTGAAACGGCGGTCGGAATCGGCATTATAGAC
>SXVE01000197.1 GCA_005790265.1 Acidobacteriota bacterium
GAAAAAGACAGCCACGCGCACGCCGCTCTCCTTCACTCGACGAATCTTAAAATTTACGAGGATGCCATCGGTGAGGGATTGCTCAAAGAACAATCGGCGACCGTTTGGATTCGCGTTCCGGGATCGGACAGCCACGACCACCCGGCGATTCTAAATTTTCTGCCGAGCGTAGGTCGTGAAATTGAACGCGGCGGATTTTTGAATTTTATAACCGCGCCGGTTATCGGCAGCAAAAACGCTTTTTCACAAAATTTCGTCAAACGCGAAAAAACGCGCGAAGAAAAATGCCGGCGCGAAGCCGAAAAAGTTTTTCGCAGCTTTGAAGAAAACTTTCCGAAGGAACTGCGGCTCCAAACTCTCGGTCGTCAAGAAACTTTTGAAATGCTTTTTGTTTCGCATCGCCGCGATAATACGGACGCGCCCGTTTTGCCTGAAAAAACAAAGCGTGTTGACGTTCGGCGTTATCTCACGGCAAGCCAGATTAGGTCGGAAGAAACCGATTACGTCATTCACGAGCAATCTTTGGCGAGCGTGGTCAGCTTAAAAACGCCGCCGCAGAATTTTGTTACCGCTGACACGATGCGCTATCTGACTTGTCGCGGCGATCTGAATTTCCCGCACACGATTATTCTGGATTTCGTCGCGCTCGATACGGAGTCGAGCAAAAAAGAACTCAAGAAAAAAATCAAACGCATCGAAGGCAGCGGCAACACATTTTTCGGATTAAAACCGCTGGGCGAAGACGCGAAGGTCGTCCGCGAAGAACTGACCGA
Source organism: Acidobacteriota bacterium (assembly GCA_005790265.1). Taxonomy (GTDB): domain Bacteria; phylum Acidobacteriota; class Blastocatellia; order Pyrinomonadales; family Pyrinomonadaceae; genus SXVE01. The sequence continues at coordinate 774 of SXVE01000197.1, forward strand.
ACTTTTGCGGCAAGTCGAAAAGGGACGCGAAAAAATTTGTCAGGCGCGAATCAACTTTATCGTCTTCGGCGGACGCACCCGCAACCGCGCCGAGTTAAACGAAAAGACGGAGATTTTGAGCGAACGATGCGAGCAGATGATGTCCGCCGTGCGGAAAATTCCCGGCGCCGATGCAGTGCGCGAAGAACCGGCGCGCGTTCGGGCAATCTACCCGCGTTTGCTCGTCGGAGAACTTTCGTGGAAACAGACGGGACAGGAATTCGGCGAAGCCGCGAGCAGTCTTGCGGCATTCGTTCCGACCGAAGGCGCGTGGCGCGGCAGCCCGCGACCGCACAGCTTGTTTTTAACGCCCGACGGTCAGATGTTCGGCTTGGATTTGTTCGACCGCAATTTAATTAAATCGCCGACGGTTATCGTGACCGCCGCTTCAGGCGAAGGCAAATCGGTTTTGGGAATGCGAATCATCACTGACATTCTCGCGCACGTCGGGCGCGTGAAGGTGCGGGCGATTGATTACAAAAACTCTCTGAAGCCGATGTGCAAACTGTTCGGCGGGCGGCATATCAATTTCGCCGAAGCAGAGCCGAAGCCATTAAACATCTGGAATTATCCGGGCATCGAAACCGGCACGCCTGCCTCGAAACGGCAAAGCACGTTCGTTCTGACGGATTTATTAAACCTGAGCAAAACGCCGAAAGACGACACGATTACTTACTCGATTGCGAAACTCATCGTGGACGAAGTTTATAAAATCTCGCAAACGAGAAACGGCGCGGGCAGACCGAAATTTCAACCGACTCTGAGCCATTTTCTCGATTTGCTTCGCAGTTACAGTTGGAACGAAACCGAGCGGACAAAGGCGAACGAGCTTTTTTTGAAACTCAACATCTACCGCAACGACGTTTGGCTCGACGCGCCGACGCATCCCGATTTCGATTCGGATTCATCGTTCGACGTTTATGAACTCACTTCCCTTTCTTGCCTCGATGAACCGGTCAGAGAAAGTATGGGCTACCGCATCGCCGCCTCGATTATGCAGGAAATCGGCGAGGAAAATTCAAAAGGTCAAATCACGCCCTTTCTTTTCGTTTGCGACGAGATGAAGGAAATTTCCAAGCATTTTCCGCCCGTTTTGGATTTGATTGGAAACACTTCTTTGACCGGACGCAAAGAAGGCGTCGTTACCTTGCTGATGGGACAAGCCTACGAGCATTTCTCAGGCACGGAAGACGCGCCGAATCCCATCGGAATTGATTTGGTTAAAAACTCGGGCGTGAAAATCATCGGCAAACAGATCGGCAATTTCGACCGGCTCGTCAGAGATTGCGAACTTTCAAAAGAAACGCAAACCGCCGTTCGCAGCATTCGCAATCCTTACGGCATTTATACGCAGTGGGTAATGGTCATCGGTTCAGGCGACGACAAAATCGTTGAAATGGCGACGGTCAGCCAATCGCCGATTGAGCGTTGGAATTCGACGACCGACGCGAACGAGAGAAACGCCCGCGCAACTGCCGAAGCGTTTATGGCGAATCAGCCTTTCGCGTTCGTCCTGGCTTGGCTGGCGAGCAAATATCCTTTGGGTTTAACGGCGGCGGGACTGACTGAATTAAAACCTGAACATCTGGAGGAACTTCGCGCTTTTGCCGCAAAACAAACGAATTAAAAACTTATGAAAAACTTCAAATTTATTCATCAATTCGCCATCGCCCTAATTTTGTTTTCGTTTTTGATGTTTCCGGCGGCGCAGCCGACAAGAGCGCAATTTGCGACGTTCGACGCGACGAACTACGCCCTTCAAGTCGAGAAAAAAATCCAGGAAGCCGC
>SXVE01000198.1 GCA_005790265.1 Acidobacteriota bacterium
GAAATCACATATTACATCTCGGCGAAAACATTTCTGCCCGTGCGCAAAAAAAATCTGATCGTCTCCAGCACATCGGCGCAAAAACTCACGTCAATTTCAACAATGAGCGATTACCGCAGCGTTGACGGCATGATGATTCCGTTCAAAACCGTCACCGTCAGCCCGACAATGGGCGATGTTGTGATGATCGTCAGAGAAGTAAAAAACAACGCGGCGATTGACGATAAAATGTTTAAGCCGAAGAAATAACGGATTCTGATTCAATTAAAAAAAGGCGTGAGTTTGAATAAAACTCGCGCCTTTTGTTTTTCATTATTCAATTTCTAACCGTTAACGAGTTCTGCTTTCACCATCAAATTTGGCGCGAGCGTCGGTTCGGAATGGTCGAAAACGGCGTCGAGTTCTTTTTCAATGCTGCCGTGTCCGGCGGGAATTTGTTTGACGAGCGGCGCGAAATTTTTGAAGTCGTAAAGTTCGTTGTCGAGCAGATGCGAGCCGGTAACGTTCGTCAACGCCGTCATAATTGACGAGCGGACGAAAGGAATTTCTTTTTCGAGATCATTCATCAGATTTTTCACGCGCGCGCGTTTCAAATTCGGCTGCGAACCGCAGAGATTACATGGAATAATCGGAAACTCTCGTTCGGCGGCGTATTTGGCGATTTCCTTTTCTTGGGCATAAGCGAGCGGGCGAATAATCGTGTTCGTTCCCGCATCAGAGCGCAGAATCGGCGGCATCGCTTTTAATTGTCCGACGAAAAATAGATTTAATAAAAACGTCGCGATAATATCGTCGGCGTGATGACCGAGCGCGATTTTCGTGCATTTTTCTTCGATGGCGGTCGCGTATAAAATGCCGCGCCGCAGACGCGAACAAACCGAGCAGAAAGTTTTGCCTTCGGGCACGAGCCGCGTCACAATTGAGTAAGTATCTTCTTCGACAATGCGGTAATTAACGCCGAGTTTTTCAAGATATTCGGGCAGAACGTGTTCGGGAAAATCCGGCTGTTTTTGGTCGAGATTGACGGCGAGAATTTCAAAATTAACGGGGGCACGTTTTTTTATATCGAGCAGCAAATCGAGCAGCGTATAGCTGTCTTTGCCGCCTGATACACACACCATAATTTTATCGCCGTCTTCGATCATCGAAAAATCAGCGATTGCCGCGCCCATTTTTTTGAGCAGTTTGGTTTTGGTTTTGGTTTCTACGAACAATTTTTTGTAAATCTCCTAAACAAAAAATTTTGACATAATCCGGCGTAAATTGCCAGATTACGCTGCACTGCCGAAATCGCCTGTCAAAAGCTGGACACATTTCCGAAAAGTCATCTATCATACATTTGCACAAAAACCCAGGCTTTAAATATTTATAAAGAAAAGGCGAAGCATTGCGTTTTATCTTTCGCCGCTACTTTCGCTTGTCGCTGATGGATTCTACAATCCGCTGCGCGGCAAACGTTTCAAACCAATTTAAGAAAAATACAAACGGAGGTTATGAGAAATTATGATTAGAATGGGGCGCAGTTCCAAACCGGAGCCGTCAGCAGAGACGAAGCCGAATTATCAGGAACAAATGCAGAATGCGGGTTCCGCCCATACGGTGAATGGCGAAAGTATGCTGTCTTCGCGAGCCTTGTCGGAGAGCGACACGATGGCGCGCGATATTAAAGACGGCAGATTAAGCGGTTATGTCGGCACCGGCACCGTTTTTACCGGCGATATTTCGTTTGAAACGATGCTCCGCGTTGACGGTCAGATGACCGGACGCATCACTTCCGAAAACGGAACGGTGACGATTGGCGCAAGCGGAAAAGTTGATGCGAATATTTCAGTCGCCGCCGCCGTGATTAACGGAACGGTCAACGGCGATATTATTGCGACGGAAAAACTTCAATTGGGACGAACGGCGCACGTCGTCGGCAATGTCCAGACGCCGCGATTGCTGCTCGAAGACGGCGCAATGCTCGAAGGCAATTGCAGTATGATGAAAGCCCGCGACACAGTAGAAAAACGCGTTAGCGATGCACAAAAAACCTCGACCGTCAGCGAACGAACGATAACAATTAAACCGAATGACGGCAATTCCGCTAAACTGGACAACAACGCCGAATCAAAAGTTATCAGTGGAGTCGCCGCCTGAGTTTCCACAGCCGGTCGAAACAATTAAAAAGCAGAAAAGGAATCAGTTTAATTATTTGATCTGTAATAAAAGCTGACTCTTTTCTGCTTTTCTGTTTTAAAAAGTTAACGACGGCGCGCTTTTGCAGTTAACCGGGAAACGAAGGTATTTTCGTTCGTTAAAAATGTTCCGGCGGTTCTTCCATTTCATCACCTTCATCTAAATTTCGGGCGGCGATTTCGCGCATTTTACTGCTGACCAAATCGTAAGAAAAACCTTGCCGCAAAAGGTAATCGTAGAATTTTTTCGAGTCTTCACGCGTTTCCGGTTTGCCTTTGAGCCGCAGACGTTTGGCGATGGCGCGTTCGATAATTTCGGCTTCGGGCGTTTCCTCGAAAGCGGTTTCGAGCGCGGCGGCGACCGTTTCTTTGTCGAGTTTTTTTTGCGCGAGTTTTTGCTGCAAAACTCGTTTGCCGATTGGTTTTCCGCGCAGTTTTGACGCGGCGAAATCGCTGGCGAATTGCTCATCATTTAAGTAATTATATTCTTTTAATTTCGCGATCACGGCTTCGACGATTTCGGCGTTCGTCCATTCTTTTTCGAGCAGACGAATGCGCAGTTCCTGTTCCGAGCGCGGTTTGTAGGCGAGCAGATTAACGGCGCGGTCGAAAGTTTTTTGTCTGGCTTTTTCCGGGTTGATTTCGCGCGGCTTCGCTTCGGCATCTTCCGGCGGTTTGACGCGCCAACTTCGTTTTTTGAACATATTCGATTTTCCCGCAAATCGGCGGCGAAAGCAAAGAAAATGCGGCGCTGCGGTTTGAGTTAAACGCGAGGTTTTTCATAAACTTAAAGTTTGAATTACTTTAATTGTTTTGATTTATTTTGAATTATGTTAAGTGAACAAATTATTCTTCACGAAAATTTCGGCACCGCGCATCTCGGCGCGGCGCGCAACGTTCTCGTTTATTTGCCGCCCGGTTACGGAATCGAACCGAATCGGCGTTATCCGGTGCTTTATATGCACGACGGACAGAATTTAATTGATCCGCGCGACGCGTTCGGCGGCGTGGTTTGGGGCGTTGACGAAACGGCGCAGCAGTTGATTTTGACCGAGCAAATCGAGCCGCTGATTATCGTCGGCATTTACAATTCGGGCGATAAACGCATTGATGAATACACGCCGGTCGCGAGCGCGGGCGGCAGAATGCGCGGACGCGGCGGGCAAGCCGATCAATACGGACGAATGATTATCGAAGAGCTGAAACCGTTTATTGATCGCACTTACCTGACCAAACCGGAACGCGAACACACGGCGCTCGGCGGTTCGAGTCTCGGCGGTTTAGTGTCGCTTTATCTCGGTTTCAAACGTCCCGACGTGTTCAGTCGTTTGGCGGTTTTGTCGCCGTCGGTTTGGTGGGCAAACAATCAAATCATTCGCGAAATCGCCGCGACGGGCGAACATTTGCCGCTCAAAATCTGGCTCGACATCGGCAGAAGCGAAGGCTCACGCATCAAACATCAAGTTCGCGCGCTCAAAGAAATCTTACGCGCCAACGGCTGGCAAAACGACAAAGATTTATCTTATTTCGAGTTTCCCGAAGCGCGCCACGAAGAAGCGGCGTGGGCGGCGCGATTCGGTTTGGTACTCAAGTTTCTGTTTCCTCAAATTTAGAGGAAAAAAACGAAATGTGAACAACGAAAATTTGAGAATTTGTTTGAAAAGAGGAAATAGGACACGGATTTGACGGAAAAGTGCGGATCAAAGCGGATCAATCAAAATGGAAAATCAGTATTAATCAGTTTTTTCAGTGTCATCCGTGTCCTATTTCCTTATTAATGTTGACGCCTCTTTCGACTTTTAAACAGGCTTTAGAATTTCCCTTTCACTTACCTAATAAATGGACGGAATTTTAATCATTGATAAACCTGCCGGAATCACTTCGCACGATGTCGTCGCGCGCTGTCGTCGCATTTTGCGGACGAAACGCATCGGACATACCGGCACGCTCGATCCGTTTGCGACCGGCGTGATCGTCGTTTTAGTCGGCAAAGCAACACGGCTTGCGCAGTTTTTGGACAAAGACGCCAAATCTTATGAAGCTGTCGTGCGGCTCGGTTTTGCGACGGACACAGGCGACAGAACCGGAGAATTACGAATTACGAATGACGAATTACGAACGATACCAGACGAATTAAACGACATTTCGATTGAGAAAATCGAAACTGTTTTGCGTGATTTTCGCGGCGAGATTTGGCAGACGCCGCCGATGTATTCGGCGAAGAAAATTGCGGGCAAGAAA